>NZ_JAMZGM010000005.1 GCF_024158605.1 Sebaldella sp. S0638
CCAAGCAAGTCTTTTAATGCTTCTTGAATATCCTTGGTATCTTTGATATCATACATTTCTATCATTTGGGCTATCAAAGTCTGTTTTGGCGTTAACTGCTTCTTTTTCATAATAAAGTCCTCCTGTTTTTAGTTTATCATAAAAAGATTTTTTTATTTACAGACTTTTTATCACAGGCTCAAGCTGCATGAATATGACTTAGCCATAAAATATTATAATATATTTCTATTGTCAGAGCCGGATGATATTGTATCAAAAACTAATTTAAGCGCTGTTTATTTTATAAAGAAAAATTATCAATTATCTGAGAAATATTATAAAGAATCTATAGAAGCAGGTAGTGAAACGGCGTTTAATAATCTCGCAGTTTTATACCATGAACAAAAAAAATGGGATTTAGCAGAGAAATATTATAAATTAGCAATTGAAACAGGAAATCTTGAAGCAATAGCTAATTTAGGCGATTGTTATTTTGAGCAAAAAAAATATGAATCAGCTAAAAAATATTACGAGATGAGTCTTGAGAATGAAACTAATAATAAAAAAGCAGAAATAATAAACAAATTACAAGAGATAAAGAAAGCAGAATATTAATTTAATAAGAGAAGGCATGAAGCAGTCTTGCTTTTAGGAATGATTTAGTCTTCAGTACAAGTCCGCTGTTTGGTGAGATCTCTCGTTATTAATTTTGTGTATTTTGCATATTTTCGGAGGAATATTTTCCCTGCAGTCATAATTCTAAAAAGACAGCAGGGATAGAATTCCAAATAATAATAATTTTTTCATATATTTTCTTTTGTTAAATTATTTTTTTGTTTCTTTTTCAGAGCTAACCAGTGCTTTACACTGTTTATCGCCGCTTTCTTTTTTACAATTTTTTTCAGCCTGTTTTTCTGCATCTTTCAGACTTTTATTTGAAGAACCTGAGTAAACTTTATTTGATTCTCCTTTAGCTAATGCGCCATAACCAGTTTGAAAGGCGTAGAAATAACAATTGGGATTATAAGTGCATCCACCGTTTACAAGAGCTGTATTTTCAGTAGATCTTTTTCGAAGTCCGTTCGAAGTTTTTCCTGTCTGACCTGTATCAGGATTATAGGAAACCGCTCCCCAATAGACATATCTGGCTTTTTCATCAGGGTAACCAATTAATGCAACATGGCATGTCTTTCCTGATTTTTGACACATAGCAACTGCCTTATTCCAAGCCTCACTTTGAGTATTAGAAGCCCCATAACCCCAGTTTTTCTCATCTTCAGAAATTGCTATTATCATATAAGTAGAACTTGCCCAAGTTGAGACACAATTGCTGCCGCAGCCTTTTAAGGCGGCTGCCTCTGCTTCTTCGCCATTTTTATAATTCCATGATGAGTAAAAAGCCCTTGTATGCGGATTAATTGCTATTCCTCCATAATAAGTAGTTCTGGTGCTGCCGGGACAATCTTGTCCAAAAGTAACATATCCTCCGTTAGGGCAAGTACATATTTGTGCTCCGCACCCTGCTAAAGATTGAATACTTAAAACTATAAATAACATTATAGTAAACAATAAAAGTTTTCTCATATGCTTCTCCTTTAAAAAAATTAATTAATTTTTTAACTATAAATAGATTATAATTCATTTACTGAATAAAAGCAATGAAATATTACTAGCATTAGAGTATTAAAAATGCAGCAGAAATGTGATGTTTAATCATGCTTAAACATTTTATGGGATTGTTTTTCATTGCAATAAAATTGAATTCAGGGTAAAATGAAGAATGAATTAATTAAGGAGTGCAGAGAAGAAAGTTAGGAATTCAGAACACAGATGAATTTTTAGATAACTGAAAAAGAAAAAATTAGGAGTGGTTATGTTTAAAGTTTTGTTAGAAGGAATTTTATGGATATTTATAGAAAGAAAAGCTATAAAAAAGACAATTAAAAATGGTAATGAAAAAATAAAAACTTTATTGACTGAAAAAAATGAAAGAATAGAAAAAGATCCGTATATTGAAATTATTAAATATAAGGAATTGTTAGATAGGGAAATTATTACAGAGGATGAATTTCAGTTAAAAAAGAAAGAGCTGTTGAATTTGTAATTTAGATGGTTGAAAGATAATAATTATATGACTAGAAGGCAGATGTGGTTTAGAGTGCAGTATGGCGGTATAATTAGTAGTTATAAGTTAACTCGCTTTGATAAGTGGTAATTATGAAAAATATAAGAATGATATAACTCTGAATTATTAATGACAATGTCACTGATTCCGGTAAAATTTACGAAATTAACTAAAAAATATTAAAAAGAAAAAAGAGGAGAAGAGAGTATGGAAAAATTTGAATATCAGGTTTTAGAGTTTGGAAGATCAAATTTTATATCTATGGCTATAAAAGATATCCAGCCAACATTGAATAAATTGGGAGCAGATGGCTGGGAAGCAGTAAGTACAGTAACAGTAAACCGCCATGAAGGAGCAACGCATCTGATAGTTTTTACGCTTAAACGAAAGATAATCTAAAAATTAAATACTATGCAAAGACGTTTTATGTTAAAGACATTCATATTCTCGAACAAGAGCAATAATATTAAACGAAAAAGTAAAGAATATATATTTTTAAAAGATATTCAGTCAGAGTATTCCTGTACGAAGCAGAGCTAATATTGAATATAAGTAAAATCCTGCCTTTTCAGATTCTGCTGTCTTGAAAGGCATTTTTTTTAATATAATTTTTTTGAAAAAATCATATATTATCCAAATGTAAAATAAAATTATAATTTATTTGAATAAATATTTATTTTAAATGTAAAAAATATGATATAATAAATTCAGAAAATGATCTTATATTCAGTATATGAGTATGGATTGAAAAGTAAACAAAGTAAGTAAAAAAACGTAATATAAATATAACCATATTAAATTTATGAAAGGTGGCTGGGCCAATGTACTAAAATTTCAAATAATACATTTTATCAAAAAAATTTTAGGAGTGATCGATTTGGGAATTACATACGGATTTAAAATAACCCCGCCTTTTTTTGCTTTACTATTTCAAAACAAAATAATAGTAAAGGATATTTTAATATGGAAAAAATTATTTGGAGAGTGGAATATACTTCACTTCCAAGAATAAAAAAATATTGTAAAAAGTGCGGAAGAAAAAGCGAATTTTTATCATCTAAATTATTTAGGGTAAATGCCAATCAGAAGAATCTCGATGTATGGCTTATTTATAACTGCTCAAATTGCAAAACTACATGGAAACAAGAGTTATTTTCAAGAGTGAAACACAATTATTTTTCCAATGAAATACTTGATAAATTTTCTGGAAATGATAGTGATTTAGCTCATTATTACACTATGGACTGTAATCATTTAGCAAAAGCAGGATTTGAAATATTGCCTCCGAGTTATACTTTAACAGGGAAACACATTGATATCTATACCAACAATGGTTTTAAGAATAATTTTGAAATACACCTGATATCGGATTATCAGTTTGATATTAAAGTAATATCTATTTTGAAAGATAAACTGAGGATTTCTAACAGCCGGTTAGATTATTTAATTAAAAATAACAAGATTTTTTGTAATATGAATAAGAAAATTAAAAAATGTAAATTACAAAAAGAACAGATAATATATTTGACATTATAGTCAATTAAAAAATGAGAGTCTTAATTTTAAGGCTCTCATTATCATATTTAAAAAATGAAAAATGCTGTTTTTTATTAGAATTCTTTTTACTTTAAGATAGTATTTTTAGAGTCGTTCCTAAACTGTATTGGTATCATTTAATTCAAATAAATTACCATCAGGGTCTCTAAAATAAACACAACGCATTCCCCAGTCTTCAATGTATTGCGGTTCACCTAAAAATTCCACACCCGCTGTTTTCAGTTTTTCGTAGTCTTCGTCTAAATTATCAGAAGGTATCACAGCCACAATAGTATCAGGCTGAGCCTTAGTATTCGGCTGCTTGTATCCCTCGAACATTGTCATATGATTCCCGTCAAAGATGGCAAAACATGGAGTTTCTCCTTCCTTCACAGCAAAAGATGTATACGGTCCGTTTCTGTCGCCCCAGGTTGCTGCTAATCCTAATTTCTGAGTGTAAAAATCAAAACATTCCCCGTAATTCCCCCGCACCAGAATTCGAACTGTCATTTCATTAAATCTCGTTTTATCAATCTCCTCTTTTATAGAATTCTGTATAAAATAAAAAAAATTTAGATAGATTCCAATTTTATTAATTTAATAACTAAGATATCATCTTGGGAAGAGACCGTTTCCCCGCTGATTTTTACTTTTTTATCTGATAAGTTATATATTTCATTTTCATAGTTATGATTATTGATTTTTAATATTGTGTATGTTTGTTCGTTATAAGTGACAGGACTGTCCAAAACAATATAAATATCTTCACATGTAGTGCATAGATCTGTTCCGTCGTTATCAGTATAGCAGCAGCCATACAGTTCAAAATTAATTTTACCTGTACCGGAAATAACATCTTTAGGTTCTCCGGGAGAGAGTGAAGTCAACAATAAGAATAGCATTGAAAGTATCATTTTCATAGTTTTACCGCCTGTATAAAAAATTTATAAATCTATAACTCATAAAGCTGTATTAGCCTTTAAAAGAATTCGCATTATCTAAAAACTCCTGAAGGTCATTGAATTTTGTATGTTCTTTTATATGATCATCAATGGTTTTCTGGGAGATATTTTCTAAATCATCATGTGTAAAAATATTAACAGCTCCAAAAAAGTCATTAATATTGGTAAATTCACCGTTAGTACAAGAGTTGATAAATTTTGGCGGAAAAAGAATATTAAAATCAATTCTTATTATATTATTTTTAGCAGGAACATCAGGATGAAATTTTTCATCTAACTGTTGTTTAAGCTGTTTTTCTATATTGAAATCAAGTAAATCGGAAAATTTTGAGTCCTTATTATATTTTGCTTTGATAGGCATTTTATTCCTCCTTTATTTAGTTATAACATTATAACACGAATTCAAATATAGATAAACAGGAAGAAAGAAGGGAAAATAATTTTATAGTTCATTTTCCAGTATTTGAGCAGATTTATTATCTTAATATTTTTGCTGCGGAAGCTTTAATACCTGATGTTTACAGAATAGACCGCTGATATTCCTGTGTGACAGGCTGGCACTGTGTTAATCTGTATGTTATAATAAGAAAAATATTTAAGGAGGAAAGAGGAAATATGAAAAAAAAGTTAATAATTTTAGCAGGAATGTTTATGTTTTTTCAGTATAGTTTTTCTCTGAGCTGTTTGTTCAGGGGATATTTAATGGAAAATGACAAAGTATATTATGAAAGCAAGGAGAAAAAAGAGTTGGAAAAAGCGGATTATTCTACCTTTGAAATCATAAGGTCTGTAAATTACAGTATTCTGGCAAAAGACAAGAATAATGTGTATTATCAGGGAGAAATTCTTAAAGATATAAATCCGAAAACATTTAAAATAATAAAAGAAATAACTCCGCCGATAAGGCCGGTATGGGGTTACGGATGCGGAAGTTCCGGGTATATACTGGAAGATAATGGTGTAAGATATGAGCTTAAAGAAGTATTTTAAAAATTTTTGAAGAGAAAGCTGTATTTATAAATTTTAGCAAAAAAATTAATGGGGAAGAAAAATGATAAAACAAAAATTGATAATTGAAGGAATACCGGCTATATTATGGGGAGATCATAAAGAAAAAATCTTTATAGCAGTACATGGAAATATGTCTCATAAAGAAGATGAGGTAATTGTGCAGTTCGCAGAAAAGGCTGCTGAAGCGGGATATCAGGTACTAAGCTTTGATCTGCCTGAACATGGAGACAGAAAAAATGAAGAGACATTATGTAAAGTTCAGAATTGTGAAAAAGATCTGACCGGAATAATAAAATATGTAAGGGAAAGATATGAAAATATAAGCTTATTTGCCTGCAGCATGGGGGCTTATTTCAGCCTTTTGGCATATAAAAATGAAAAATTAAATCAGGCATTGTTTTTATCACCTGTTGTAAATATGGAAAAAATCATTGAAAATATGATGTTATGGTTTAATGTAAGTAAAGATGAATTAGAGAGAAAAAAAGAAATAGCGACACCTGTGGGTCAGATACTGTATTGGGATTATTACTGCTATGTGAAATCCAATCCTGTTTCTGTCTGGAATGTTCCGACTTCTGTTTTATACGGCTCAAAGGACGAAATAACAGAATATGATATAATATCTGAATTTGCAGAGGTTTTTAGCTGCGACTTAATGATTATGGAAAACGGTGAACATTATTTTCATACAAAACAACAAATAGACTTTTTTAATGAATGGTTAAAAAATCGATTATATATTAGTAAAATAAATATATAAACGACGGGAAGAATAGTATAATACAGAAATATAAAAAAGAAGCCCTTACCAGACTTCTGTGAATCTATTTATTGATATACAATACATTCTGTTAAAATCCTGAATAAGTATAAAAAATTAATCATAGTCATGCCAAGGCATACAATGTCTGCATTTAGTCTTATAGGTAGGATGCCTTTTTACTTCCTCATCCAAAGAATCAGCACTAAAAATATAATGAGATTTTAGGTCTTCGATCTGACAATTTTTTCGGATATGGTTTAAATCATGACAAATTCCTGTAGAAATGTCTAAAAGATATCTTTTTGTTAAATTATGAATCATAAAAATCACCTTTCTGTATGATAAATTTATAAGATTATACTTAAAATAAGATACTATGAATTATTATAACATAAATTTATTATAAATAAAAAATAAAAAAATACTATGTTATTGTAAGTATTTAAATATTTGAGATAGAAAGTGGAGATTGTAAATCAAGTGGAAATTTACATATTACTTTATGACAAAAAAGGAGTATAAAATGAAAAATAAGTTATGGGTTATAATCGGAGTATTAGTTTTTTCATGTTTTATTTTTTCAAATACATATCTGAAAGCAGAATATTCAGAAAAAAATTATACTGCAAAAACAGAACCAGAAGTAAAAGAAAGCGTTGTATATCCGTATAATTGTTTTGAAGTGGGATATTTTACAGATAATAATGAGATATTTTATTATGACGGAGTCGTATCAAAAAAACTTATGAAAGCAGATATAAAAACATTTAGACAAATTCATTCTTCAATAGGTAGGGATGAGAAAAATGTCTATTATGGCACGCAGATAATCAAAGGTTTGGACAGAAAAACCCTGGAGATATATTCTGACATCATAGAGTTAGAGGAAACAGAACCTGCAATCGGCTGCTATCCTGTAATAGATATCAGATTTAAAGATAAAAACGGTGTATATATAATAAAAGAAGAAAACTCCGGGAAAATGAAACTGATAAAATATGAATAATAATGAAAATGAATACTTTTATTTAAATATAACAATGTTATTATGTTGTTTTTATATAAAAAACATGATAAAATAAGGAACAATAATTTGAAATTCATATACAAATAAAGGAGGAAGTATGGAAGATGTATTTAGCGAAAAAAAAGTATTAGAAATGGAAATGGACGAAACACTTACGAAGCAAATAAGATTCATAGGAATAATCCAGCAGGTAATGGGTGTTCTTAATATAATCAGCGGAGCTTTTATGTGTTTGACAATAATTGGCGCAGCAGCGGGAGTACCAATTATTATGGGAGGAATAAGCGTATTTAAATCTGGCGGATTTATGAGCGATACAGCTCTGAATAACAGCGGGTCAAGTCTGAAAGAAGCACTTGGTAATTTGGCAAAAGGACTGAAACTGCTCTTGATCGGATTTATAATATGGATAGTTTTATATATATTATTCTTTGTTGTAGTAATGATATTAGGAGTATTTGCATCAGCATCCGGATATTAAAATTTAAGAATCCGTTTTTACAGGATTCTTTTTTTGTGCCTGATTTTGAAGAATAATACTATGATTTTTAAAGTTTATAATAAATGATGAAAGAGAAAAAAGTTTTCTGAAACTTAATAAATTTGTATACAAAAATAAAACTTTATGCTAGAATATTTGTATATAAAAAAATGAGGTGGCTTCTATGAAAACCAGTAAGAAAAATCTAATAATATCGGCAGTTTTAATATTTAGTGCCTTAAATTGGGGGATTGTGGGAGTATTTGGATTTGATCTGATAGAAGTATTATTTGGATGGTTTAGTAATTACAGCCGTTTGATATATGTATGTATAGGAATAACAGGTATATATTGTATAAAATATTTAATGGAATAATCAATCGGAATCTTTTTAAAAGATTCTTTTTATATTTCTATATATAAGAGAAACATGCTGTATAAAAATTTGATGGAATGATCGATTAAAAAAATTGGAAGATTCTGTTTATATAGGTGAAAAAAATTCAGTAAATAATTTAAATTTTATTTATATAAACAAAGTAAAAATAAATTTTTAAAAAATTGACACAGTCTATTTATTTTGCTATAAATAAATTACCAATTGATAAATGTCTGGTTTGTACAGACACAGAAACACAGTAAAAAAGAAAAGAAAGTTATTAATAGTATTATTTTGACTGGTAGCAGCACCAAATCAGGATGTAGTTTATGGTTTCGGTCTTTTTTCACTGGAAAAAGAGCCGGTAGTAATACAGATTCCGGATTTTAAAGACAGATACTGGCTTTATCAGATTGGAAACCAAAGAACTGATGAATTATCAGAAATAGGTTCTATGTATAAAAGCAAACCTGGATTTTATCTGTTAGCAGGGCCTGGCTGGAAAGGTGAAACACCTAAGGGAATCACAGGTGTTCTTCATATGGATACTAATTTAGGATTTATTACACCGCGTGTTTTTGTAACGGATGATCCAAAAGATAAAGCAGCTATACAGCTAATGGTAAGCCAGATTATGATGTATCCTTTGAGCCAGTATGATGGAAAGATGAAGACCAAAGACTGGAAAAATACCACTCCAAAAGTACCAGCAGCAGAACCAAGCGGAAGCGGGGAAACACAATGGGTTATACCTGAAAAATTCGTAGAGGAACTGCCGTTGATTTTAAAAGAAGTACCGCCTATGGACGGGGAAAAAGACCTTTATGCAGGAATACAGCAGGTTTTAGACTATATAAGTAAAAATCCGCAGGCAAAAAAAGTATTTACAGATGCAGTATTAAAGGCTGATAAAGAAATTCTGGCACCATTATTTGAACCTCATAATTATGGAACAGAACTGCCGAATAACTGGCATACTTTCTTAAACGGATCAGATTTTAAAAGGGATTATATGACAAGAGTAGCTGTGGCAAAATCTAATATATTCGCTAATAAATATAAAGAAACAGCTTATTTTACACTTGAATTTGATTCTAATAAAGTATTATTAAACGGAAGCAGTAAATATACACTAACGTTCAATAAAGGACAAGTACCCCCTGTAGATGGTTTCTGGTCATTAACAGCGTATGATCAGTATCACTTTTTCATTCAGAATGAAATATCGCGTTATTCAATCGGGACAAAAACTAAAAATCTAAAATATAATAAAGATGGTTCATTGACATTATATATTTAGGCTGAAAAACCGTCAGCAGACAAAGTAAGCAACTGGCTGCCGGTAAAAGACGGAGAACGTTTCATGTTATTTATACGTTCATACTGGCCTAAAAATGAAATATTAAGCGGAAGTTGGACACCTCCGGCAATACAAACAGTAAAATAAATATATAAGTGCAGTTTTTACCTGAAAATTATGGTAAAAAAACTGCACTTTTTTTATGCAGCTAAAATTGAAAATACAGAATAAAAGAACATTGAAAAGTTCGCTGTATACAAATAATAAGTGCTGTAAAATAAGTTGCCGAAAGATAAAGAAATAAAAATAAATTTGACAAAAATATATAAATTGGATAGAATTATAACATAAAGTGGAAATTTGCAGCAGGAAAGAAAATATTTTTATAGAAGGTATAATATGAAGATATTAAGAATATTAAATAACAATGTTGTCACTGTGAAAACCGAAGCCGGAGAAGAAGTAATCGTTATGGGATGCGGTATGGCTTTCGGAAAAAAGCGCGGTGATGTGGTAGACGAAAGTAAAATAGAAAAAATATTCACACAAACAAAAAACGATAAAAACCTGTATAAAAAACTGGAAGATACTATAGAAAGAATACCTGCTGAATATATTGATATTACTGAAAAAATAGTGAAGCTAGCAGAAGAAAAGCTGCAGATGAAACTTAGCGATACAATATACATAACTTTATCAGACCATATATATTTTGCAGTAAAAAGGTTCAATGACGGTCAGTCGCTCAAGAATATTTTATTCTGGGAAATAAAAAGCAGTTATAAGGATGAGTATCTGATAGGGCAGGAAGCGTTAAAAATAATACATAATATTGTGAATATCTCACTCCCTGATGATGAAGCAGGTTTTATAGCACTTCATATAGTAAATGCCGAGTTAAATGAAAACATGATGAATGTGATGATTATAACCAAACTGATAAAAGAAATAACCAATATAGTAAAATATTATTTCAATGTGGAGCTGGATGAGGAAAATCAGACATATTACAGATTTATTGTTCATCTGAAGTTTCTGGCACAGAGACTTCTTAACAATGTTCCATGTAATCACAGTAATGATGACGAACTTTTTAATGTAATAAGAGCAAGTTACAAAGAATCATTCGCATGTATGGTCAAGATTTTTGAACATATCAAAAAGAATTATAATTACAGTTTTTCAAAGGATGAAATGGTATATCTGAGTATTCATATAGAAAAGCTGAGAAAAGAATGGAATTAACAAATAGAATATAGATGGATTGTTACTTAAGAACATTTTTGAGGCAAGACCTGAATTATAATATATAAATTTAGTATAGATTTATATGTTTTAGTTTTGGTCTTTTTTTATTAATAAATTTAAGTAAAAATCAGGAAAAGGAGAAAAAATCAGATGAATTATGCAATGTTATCAGAAAAAATTATCAAAGGGGTTGGGGGAAAAGAAAATATTGTCAGTCTAGTTCATTGTGCGACAAGGCTCAGATTTAAGCTGAAAGACGAAAGCAAGGCTGATAAAAAAGGTATTGAGAATCTTGACGGGGTTGTAACAGTGGTGCAAAGCGGGGGACAGTTTCAAATAGTTATAGGAAATAATGTAGCTAAGGTTTACAATGAAATCATGGGAGAAATTCAGCTGAAAGCCCAAGATGCTTCGGTTAAAGGAGACGGAAATATTCTAAACAGATTGATTTCAACTATTACATCGATATTTACGCCATTTCTGGGTGCAATGGCAGGTGCAGGAATACTAAAAGGGCTTTTGGCTCTGGCAACTTATAATAACATGCTTTTAAGTCCGGAATCAGGAACTTACAGAATTCTTTACGCCGCAGGAGACGGAATATTTTATTTTCTTCCGGTTTTGCTTGCAGCAACAGCAGCAGCAAAATTCAAGGCTAATAAGTATGTTGCTATGGGGATAGCAATGGCTTTATTATATCCGGATATGACAGGATTGCTTGGAACACCAACAGGAGAAACGCTTTTTGGAATACCTGTGGCAGCTGAATTTCTGGGAATACCTGTGGTAAGTGCTTCATACGCTTCAAGTGTAATTCCTATTTTACTGGCAATATGGGTTCAGGGATATCTGGAAAGATTTCTTGAAAAGTTTATGCCTCTAAGTATAAAAAACATTATTATACCGCTTATAGTGCTTATGATAATGGTTCCTGGAACATTCATACTTGTGGGTCCTTTAGGCGGGTATCTGGGAGATATATTATCGAAATTATATCTGAATGCATATAATCTGAGTCCTATGATAGCAGGTCTGATAGTAGGGGCATTCTGGCAGGTGTTTGTAATATTTGGTGTCCATTGGGCATTTATACCGATTATGATAAATAATCTGGCAACACCGCCTGCAGGACTGGGGTATGATACAATGCTTCCTATGCTGCTTCCGCCGGTTTTAGGGCAGGCTGGTGCAACACTGGGCGTATTCCTGAAAACTAAAAATAAAGATATGAAGTCACTGTCGGGGTCATCAATTATATCAGCAATATTTGGAATTACCGAACCCACTGTTTACGGTGTTACGCTAAAACTGAAAAAACCGTTTATATATGCATGTATTGGCGGAGGAATAGGCGGTGCTATAGTGGGAATGGCACAGGTAAAAGGATTTGTTATGTCACTGGCAAGTGTACTTTCCATAGTCACTTATATAAAACCGAGTACAGTGACAGATCCGGCTATTACGTCTAATGTAGGTGCAGGTGCAGCAGGTGCTTTCATTGCAATGATTATAGCATTTCTGCTTACTTATATACTTGGATTTAACGAGATATCAGTGTCACCGGAAAATGATGAGAAAAAAACAGAAGAAAATGAAAATTTTCAGAAAAGTATCAACAAAGAAACAATTTTCAGCCCGTTAAAAGGGAAGGTGAAAAAACTTTCCGAAACAAAAGATACTGTATTTGCTTCGGGAGCTTTGGGGAAAGGAATAGTAATAGAACCTGAAGTCGGAATACTCACAGCACCGGCAGACGGAGCAGTAACAAGTATATTTGCCACAAAACATGCAATAGGAATAACCAGTGAAAACGGGGCAGAAATATTGATACATATTGGAATAGATACTGTACAGCTTGAGGGAAAATATTTTGAAACTATGGTACAGGAAAATGACAAAGTAAAAAAAGGGGATATGCTTATAAAATTTGATATTGAAAAAATAAGAAATGAAGGCTTTTCTCTTGATACACCAATAGTTATCAGCAATTCCGACGAATATATGGATGTACTTGCAGTGGATAAAGATGAAATAAATAATATGGAACAGCTTTTGACTTTGATAAAATAGTAAGTTAAAATTTAATATAAATAAAATTTGAAGGGAGAAAATAATATGTCAAAAAATCAGTCGGTTTTACCAGAAAATTTTTTATGGGGAGGTGCCGTTGCGGCCAATCAATGTGAGGGTGCATATCTTGAAGACGGGAAAGGACTATCCCCTGTGGATCTTCTGCCTGATGCGGCACATGGAAGATGGGAAGCTTTGGATGAACCTATGAAGGCACTGGAGACAAAATATGATTTTTATCCCAGCCATGAATCCATTGATTTTTACCATAGATATAAAGAGGACATAAAACTGCTTGCAGAAATGGGATTCAAATGTTTCAGAACATCAATATGCTGGCCGAGAATATTTCCAAACGGCGATGACATGACACCGAATGAAAAGGGTCTGGAATTTTATGATAATTTATTCGATGAATGTAAAAAATACGGAATAGAACCAGTAATAACAATAAATCATTTTGATACTCCTGTGGAACTTATGAAAAAATATAACGGCTGGAAGGACAGAAGATGTATTGATTTTTACCTTAGATTCTGTGATGTTATTTTCAAGAGATATAAGGGTAAAGTAAAATATTGGATGACATTTAACGAGATAAATATGATACTTCATATTCCGTTTTTTGGTGGAGGAATAGATGTAACAAATGAAGAAAATCCTCTTCAGGCAAAGTATCAGGCGGCACATCATCAGCTCGTGGCATCTGCCATGGCAACAAAACTTGGACATGAAATTGATCCTGAAAATAAAATAGGATGTATGCTTGCAGCGGGTCAGACATATCCATATACCTGCAATCCTGCTGATGTCTGGAAATCAATAGAAAAAAATAGAGAAGGATATTTTTTCATTGATATACAGTCAAGAGGATATTATCCCAGCTACAGCAGAAGATTTTTTGAGGAAAATAATATAAAACTGGAATTTCATGACGGGGATGAAAAGGTACTAAGGGAAAATACAGTGGATTATATAGCATTCAGCTATTATTCGTCACGTTTGACAAGTGCAGACCCTGAGAATAATAATAAAACTGAAGGAAATGTATTTGCAACTATGAAAAATCCATATCTTCAGGCAAGCGAATGGGGATGGCAGATAGACCCTCTGGGATTAAGAATAACAATGAACGAGATATATGACAGATATCAAAAGCCTTTATTCATAGTGGAAAACGGACTGGGTGCCGTGGATACAGTGGAAGCAGACGGAAGTATAAATGATGATTATCGTATAGAATATCTGAGAGAGCATGTGCGTGAAATGAAAGAAGCAGTTCTTGACGGAGTGGAATTAATGGGATATACACCATGGGGATGTATAGACCTTATAAGTGCAGGAACCGGTGAAATGAAAAAACGTTACGGCTTTATATATGTAGACAGAGATAATGACGGAAATGGTACACTGGAACGCAGCAGAAAAAAATCATTTGAATGGTATAAAAAGGTCATAGCAAGTAATGGAGAAGATATAAAATAACCCAAAAATATTCTGAGGATGGTGAGGAAGAAAATGAAAAAAATATTGGTTTTATTAATTATATTAATTTCTTGGGGAGCAGCGGGAGAAACTCTGAAAAATGTATCAGGAAATAAAAATAATACAGTAACAATTTATTTTGCCAGACACGGTAAAACATTATTTAATACTTTTGACAGAGTGCAAGGCTGGGCCGATTCACCTCTTACCGAACCGGGTATAGAGGTAGCAAAATATCTTGGAGAAGGACTGAAAGATATAAAATTTTCGGGTTATTATTCCAGTGATGCAGGACGCCAGAGAGAAACAATGGAAGTAATTCTCATGCAGATGGGGATAAGGGATTATAAATTAATTGAAAAAAAAGGATTAAGAGAAGTGTTTTACGGCGGGTTTGAAGGTGACTTTAATTCTGCGGCCAAGGAGGCAGCAGCAAAAGGAATGGGTATGACTACTGAAGAATATCTGAAAAATTTTGATAAAATAGATATTTCCAGAGTAGTGGACGCTATAGCAAAGGAAGACCCAAAAGGTCTGGCAGAAAATTACAGTCAGGTAAAAACAAGAACACAGAACGCATTAAAAGAAATAGCTGAAGAGACAGCGGCAAAAGGCGGGGGAAATGTGCTGGTTATCTCTTCCGGCATGTCTATTCAGGTCATGATTTCTGACATGACAGATAATCCTGATAAAAATAAAGGATTATCAAATGCAGCAGTGGTAAAAATCACGTATAAAAACGGAAAATTTACCGTAGATGAAATTGGAAGTATGAAGTATGTAGAAAAGGGGAAAAAATTTCTGGAAAATTAATTAATAAGAAAAAAATAAATTTTATGCTTGATTTTTGGAATATATGTGGTATAATTAACACATGAGTTTAAAACCTCATAACCCCCCCTTTATGAGACAGAAATAATGTAGTATTTCTGTCTCTTTTTATATAATAAAAAAGGACAGAAAAAACTGTCCGTACATATAATAATCATTAATAAATCTTTTAAGGATAAAGAAATTCCAGAGCATGATCTATAGTTCCTAAAAGCCCCAGATCTTTACTTTCCATTTTGGTAATAACCGGAAGATGCATTTTGTCAATGAAAGTCTCAAGTAATGAATTTATCTCATAAATATCCTCGTGTGAAATGAGTTTACATTCTATGAATAAAATCTCCGGATTTAGTGTAGGAATTAACTTTAGGATAAGTGATGAAATAAACTTTATCTTTTCATGGGGATTTTTTATTTTTTCCAAAAAATATTCTTCCATACCATCAAAAGTAATCTTGCTTTTGGAATCAAAAATGTGATCATCAAAAGCCAGATAGGAAAATTCGCCGATAAAGCTGGATTTTCCTGTATAAAGTTTATCATTAAGAATAACACTTCCGCCGACTATGCTTTTATTTTCATCTCCAATATGAAGATATATTAAGTTGTTATAATCCTGATATTCCCTTTTGTTATGAAGGTTTTTCACTACAAGGTTAATATCATTTTCCAGAATTACCGGTATATCCAGCTTGGATTCAAGATATGAACCCAGTTTCTGGTTATTTAGCGAAGGTGTTATTGTAGTTTCCACTATTTTAGAAGCATTTTCTATAATACCCGGTATACCTATGGAAATAAATTTGATATGGTTTTTAAGATTATTTTCTCTTATATATTTCGAGATAATCTCACCGATTTTTTCTTTAGTAAAATTCTTAGTAGTAGAAATTCTTTTTTGCGTTTTTTTCTCAATATTTCCGATTATATTAGTAATTAAAAAGATAATACTGTTTCTGTGAAAGAATATACCAAGCAGTTTACCGTAATTTCTGTTCAGACGGTAATATGTCGGAGGTTTTCCTTCAGTTCGTCTTCTGGTAGTAGAGTCTATCTCTAAAATTTTTTCATCAATAAGATCATTAACATACTTATTAATGGTAGGCAGGCTTAATTTAGTAAGCTTTGAAATTTGAGGTTTAGTTAATACATCATAGGTTTTGATCAAATTAATAATATTTTCCTTATTGTTCATTTTTTCCCCTTTCCCCTTTAGCCTTTTAACATGGGGGTAATGATAAATAATAAAAAGCTAAAACCATATTTTAAATAAAAATGTCGATCATATCCTATTATAACTTATAAAGTCATAAAAATCAATATACTAAGCTGGTTGTAAAGTAAAAAATGTTGAATTAAAGAAAATCTAAATAATCAAACTTATTAAATAAACACTAAGCACAGAAATCAGTATGTTAAGCCCTAAATTAACCTTTTTGTAAGCAAGAACAAAAGCTATGAAAGCTCCTATAAAAGAAGTAAACATATTTCCCGTGGATGTAAATATATCAGGAAATATAAGAGAACTAAGCGCTGCAAAAGGCAGAGCCTTAAAAAAAGTCCTTACTTTGGGTGAAGAAGTATCCACTTTTATAAATAAAGGAATAAGTCTCAGAAAAATTGTAGAACATGATAAAATAATAACAATAAAAAAAATCTTCTGGTTAGTCATATTTTTCACCTGTATCTTCCTTATAAAATAAATTCGTATATATAACAGCTGCCAGAAGTATGGAAAGATTTATTTTCCAGCCGTTTGAAAGCATATTTATAACTGGAACATATATAAACATCAGCTTTATTATAATAACAAGTATAACAACACGTATATATTTTATTTCTTTTTTCAGGGAAGGTACAATAAGTCCCAGAAATAATGCATACAATATTATATTAAGGCTGTTTGACAAGGTCTGCGGCAGTACATCGCCAAACAAAGAGCCGGCAAGTGTTCCAAATCCAAACGAAAGATACGGCAGTGTATTTAATCCCAGCATATAAAAAGGATTACTGTTAGAATAAAAAGAAAGATACGATATTGTTTCATCTGTAAGACCCAGCCCTATAAGAGCCTTAAACTTGAACGAAGCTTTATCCTCCAGTTTTTGGTAAATAAGCAGATTCAGCAGAGAATATCTGGAATTCAGTATAATAACTGCCAGAATAATCTCGAAAATTCTGGAAGTACCATCAAACATTAACTTGGTACTAATGAATTGTGAAGCTCCGGCATAGTTAACCAGAGACATAAAAAAAGACAGTAAGGAGTTCATCCCGGAATTTTTTGAGAAAATTCCAAAGGAAACCCCGAGCGGAATATAACCAATCGCAATACTGCTGCCTGTAAGAAGACCGAGTTTAAAATTTTTTAAATTAGTAGTTGACATATACTCCCTTTCAATATTAAAATCTATATGTACATTATAAAGGTTTGGTGATAAAATGAAAAGATTTTTTTTATTAATGATCTCATTAATAACAGTAATGCTGCTGGTGGTTTCCTGTGAAAAAGGGGAAAAAACAGTGAAAGTTCCTTTATTTTTAGTGAATAAAGCTGTTGCTAAAGAATTCCCGGTTGATAAAAATCTGGTTTTGGCAAGGGCGCTTCTTGAAAATCCCAAAGTATCATTCAGTGATGACAGACTTATTATGAACCTGGATTATCAGATATCACTTGCAGGGAATAAGATGGAGGGTAAAACAAAGGTCAGCAGCACAGTATCATATAACAGTGATACAAGAGACGTTTATCTTACTGATTTATCAGTGGATGAAATAAAGAATAAAGACGGTTCTCTTGTGGAAAAAGGCAGAGTTTATGATATAATAAACGATCTTCTGGCAAATTATCTTGCTAAAAAACCTGTTTATGAAATGGAAGAAAAATATAAAGATTACGAAATTCTTGGTATAAAAATAGAAAAAGGAAGCCTTTATGTAACAGTAAAGAATTAAAAAAAGAACCATGTGAGTCAAACAAATGATTCATATGGTTCTTTTTGATTAGAAAAAGTATTTCAATTTTTCCTCAGGTTCCGGTTTTCCCAGAAGAGAGCCAACTATAAAACATAATATGGAAATTATAATAGCGGGAACAATCTGATTTGTCTCAAAAACTGTTATTTTCATATAGGAAAGATAAATAAATGATACAACACCGCTGAGCATAGACAATACAGCTCCTGTGGAATTGGCCTTTCTCCAGTACAAACCAAAGAGAATAGGGCATAAAAATGATGCCTCAAGTCCCCCGAATGCAAAAAGGTTAATATAAACCAGCAGTTTCGGCGGGTTAAGCGAGAGAAAAAACACAATAAACCCTATAACTAAAGTAGTCATGGTACTAATGGTTCTTATCTTTTTTTCATTTATCATTTTTGATTTTGAAAAATAATTAAGATACAGATCTTTTACTATTGCTGATGAAGCGATAATAAGCATAGTATCAATAGTAGACATAATTGCAGCAAGCGGTCCGCCAATAAAAATTCCAACAAGTACAGGGTTCAGATATTTCAGGCTGACCATAGGGATCAGCTTATCTCCCACCTCTGCGCCGGGCATAAGCGGAATAGACATAAATCCTATCATATGTGTAATTATCATTAGGAATCCTACTACAAGAGTTCCTATAAACATAGCATTATGCATAGACTTGGAATCTTTGAATCCCATACATCTTACAGTAGTCTGCGGAAGTCCGAGAATAGCCACGCCTACAAGCACCCAGAATGAAAGAAGGTATGGAATAGGAAGATTTCCGCCTGAATCAGGTCTTAACAGATCAGGATTTATTGCCGCTACATCTTTTACGATATTTCCCATACCGCCGCCTACCTGATACAGCTTTAAAAATAAACATACTGCCGCAATAATCATAACTACACCCTGTATGGCATCAGTTATTGCCACAGTTCTAAAACCGCCGAATGCGGTATAAATAATAACAATCAGGCAAAATAAGACAAGTCCTGTAGTATAGTTATATCCGGTAACAGTTTCTATAAGCCGTGCTCCTCCTATAAACTGTGCAATCATTGATGCTATGAAAAAAACAAGAGTAAGCAGAGCACCGCTTATTACTACAATATCGCTGCTGTATCGGGCTTTTAGATAATCTATAATAGTGACACCGTTAATTTTTCTTGAAATAATTGCCAGTTTTTTCCCGAGAATTCCCAGAGTCAAAAAAGCTGTGGGGGTCTGTATACATGCAAGAAAAACCCATCCAAGCCCGATATTATATGCAATGGCCGGTCCGCCTATAAAAGAACTGGCACTTACGTAACTTGCAATAATAGTCATAGCAAGGACAAAACCTCCCATGCTCCGGCTTCCCATGTAATATTCCTCAAGAAAGCTCAGATTTGAACGTCTTTCCATTAATTTTACCCTGTAGGCTATATAGAGCATAATCATCAGGTAAAAAATTATAGGCAGTATAATAAGTAATTTATTGTTTGTCAATTTTTTCACATCCCGACTTTTCATTTTCGAAATCTTCGTCTAAAGGTATATCTTTAAAAAAGTATTTCAGGCAAAAATAAACTAAAGTGGAAAAAACCATAAATCCTAAAATACATGAATAGAAAAACCAGCTTGGAAGACCAAAAATATAGGTATATTCTTCAGTTTTTGCGTTTCCCAGTCCGAAACCAAACAGACACCACCATAAAAAATAAAAGATATACAGTATACAGGTAATAATAACCTCTTTCTGAATTTGCTTTCTTATGCTTTCTTTCAAAACACACCTCCGTTAAATATGATATTTAATAACAAATGTTATTTAAGTGATTATACATGATATAATCCCAGATATCAAGTATATTAAATATCAGGAAATATTACAGCAAAAGATAAAAGTTTTATCATAAAACTTCCTCGGACAGAATCAGCAGTTAAAACAGAATGATTATACTACAGCGGATTAGAGTATTAATTTTATTTTTATACACAAAATATGTAAAATAAATAAAGTTTATATAAAAAAAACCACAGTAAAAATTTTTCATAAAACTTGCAAATATTCAAAAAATGAAATAAAATGATATATGAAATTTCTAATATTCTGACATCAAGAACAGTGAAGCAGAATTTTGTATGTTAATGAAAAATAAGAGATATCAGGATTTTGATAAATTAATAAAAAAGTTAACTGTACCGGAAAGGATAAAATAATGAAAAATATCTTAATCGGGGTAAGCGGAGGTATTGCAGCCTATAAAGCTGCAAATATAGTTTCAGGTTTGAGAAAAAGGGGATATGACGTAAAAGTAGTAATGACAGAAAATGCAGCTAAAATAATAACACCGCTAGCGTTTGAATCATTATCGAAACATGATGTGGCAGTGGATATGTGGGAAAGAAATTTTAATGTAAATGTAGAGCATATTGCACTTGCCGACTGGGCTGATATTATACTGGTGGCACCTGCCACATATAATATAGTGGGAAAGGTGGCAGGAGGTATCGCTGATGATATGCTTTCCACTGTTATTTCAGCATTTAATAAAACTGTTTATTTTGCGTTGGCAATGAATGTGAGAATGTATGAAAATCCAATACTGGCTGAAAATATAGAAAAATTAAAAAAATACGGATATAAATTTATAGAAGCAGATGAAGGTCTTCTGGCTTGTAATGTAACTGCCAAAGGCAGACTGAAAAATGAGCAGGAGATCATAGAAATAATTTCACAGGAGATGGAAGGGGCAGAAAAACGTGATGATTATAAACCGCTGGCAGGTAAAAAAGTATTGATAACAGCAGGAAGAACAGAGGAACCATTAGACCCTATAAGATATTTTTCAAACAGATCTACAGGTAAAATGGGATATGCTCTTGGAGAAGAAGCAGAAAAACTGGGAGCCGAAGTCATGATTGTAAGCGGGCCTGTGAGTATAAATAAGCCTGAATGTGTGAATGTAATAGAGGTAAGAACAGCGGAAGAGATGTATAAAGAAGTAATGAAGCATGAAGCAGAACAGAATATTATTATTGCCGCGGCAGCAGTGGCTGATTACAGACCTGAATACACAGCAGATAAAAAGATAAAGAAGAGCGACACATTAACGGTTAATTTTGTGAGAAATAAAGATATCCTGCTGGAGCTGGGAAAAATAAAGAAAGACAAAATTCTTGTTGGTTTTGCTGCAGAAAGTGAAAATCTAACTGAAAATGCAAAAGAAAAACTTCAGAAAAAAAATCTGGATATGATTGTGGCGAATTCTGTGGATAATTTTGGAACTGACGATAATAAAATTACAATAATAGGAAAAGATTTTGAGACAGATTTTGAAAAGATGGAAAAAATGAAAGCAGCAAAAGAGATATGGAAAACTATCAAAGAAAGATTATTATAAAATCATAAAATAAAAATGTTACTTCCGTCTGATGCACGGAAGTAACTTTTTTGATATTATCTATTATTCTAAGAAGGGGCTTAAGCAGCAGTCTTTTTATAAACTGCACTTACAAACCGAATACAATCTATTTTAAAAATCATTATGCTTATGTTACAATTCATTTTGTAAAACCGTTATTTTATTCCTTAAGTGCTGTGACTATAATTATTTATAGAATACAACTCTAATAAATTAAATATGTCTAACTAAACAGTTTATTTTTATTTATTTAAAGTTTCCTGCAAGTGGCGGTTTTATAATTATATATTATGATGAAATTCTGAAGGTATAATGCGGGTTTTATTACATATCAAAATTTAAAAATATTGCTAAAAACTTTTATTCCACTACAAATGTTTACTTTAATATACTGATCGCTATAAAAAATAATACTAGATAAGTTAATATTTTAATTTTTAAGATTATAACAGATTAAAGCAAAAAAATCCGGCAGTTTTTATGGTTTGACAAAAATCAGCAGCATATGATTTTAAAGCAAATTGAAACAAAAAAATGTAAATATTAATACTATTTATTATATAAACATAATATTTTTATAACATTAAATATTATAAAACTATATTATATAAAACACTAAAATTGAAACTGAATTACTAAAAAAATGTTTTTATAAATAAAATCATTACAAACTGCTTTTTGCTTTTAATATAATCCGTTATATAGTGTTACATTTTACCAGAAGGCAGTTAAAATCAAAACTTTTGTTTCAAAGTACTCCTTTCTCTAAAATTTTTTAGGTTAACATAATTATATATTATGTTAATCTAAGCAAAGGAATTAATACTTGACAAATTAAATGATAAAATTATACAATATTGTAGATATAAAAAGTTTTGATTTTTGGATTGATATTTTTGGTAAAAGTTTATAAATTAACAAATGAGTATAATTGCAAAACAATTAAAAAGTATAGTTGATAAGCTAGAAATATTTTTCCTTAAAATTTAGGGCTTTTTATTTTTTATCTAAATGAGTTAACATAATATATAATTATGTTAACTATTTTGTAGTTTTGTGTTATAATCATAAAATAAGGCTTTAGAGAAAATATTAATCAATTAATACTAAAAAAAGTTTTTTCTCAAAAAACAAGGAAAAAATTTCTGAAACTATTTAAATTAAAGAGTTTGAAATACTTTTTACGGGTATAAAGTTTTTCAAAATAATATGGAATAAAATAATTATAATAGTGTAATCTGAGTTAAACAATTTTAATTATGAAAATAACACAATAGCAAGGGATAAAAAATTATGGATAAAATTATTGAAGATTATAAAATAACCCTTCAGAGGAAATTTTTTTCACAGACTACTATTAACGCCTATATAACAGATATTACAAAATTTTTAGAATTTCTCCCGGAACAGAATCTGGAAGTGATTCCAATAGAAATAATGAATTACAGAAAATATATGAAAGAGAATTATAAAGTCAGCACTGTAAACAGGAAAATAACAACCCTGAATAATTTTTTCAGGAGTCTGGATATAGATGTGAGATTAAAAGTGGAGAGAGTGCATAAAAGGAGAATTAAAGATGATTTTCTCACAGATAAGGAGTATAGAAGGCTGCTGAAATTTGCTATTAACGAAAAAATCAGGATAACTATGATAATTCTGGCAAATACCGGAGTAAGGGTGTCAGAACTAAAGTATATTCAGGTGGAAAATCTTAAAACAGGCGTGGTAGAAATAGAAAATAAAGGAAAAATAAGAACTATAATACTTTCAAAAAATCTGATAAATACACTAAAAAAATATTGCAGGGAGTATAATATAAAAAAGGGAAGCATAATCGGAGTAAGCAGAATATATGTACACAATTCGCTGAAACGAAGTGCTGCCAATGCCCGGGGCGGATTAAGGAAAAGCAAGGTACATGCACATGCCTTCAGACATTTATTCGCAGTGCAGTTTTTGAAAAAGAATAATAATATAGCGGCACTCGCAGATATACTGGGTCATTCATCGCTGGAGACCACACGGATATACACAAGTCTGAATAAAAGACAGTTTCAGGAGATGCTGGAGGATATAATATAAAAATATAAACAGACAGGAAATATCGAACAGGATGTTTTTATATTAGATCTGAGAGTACAAAAAACTAAATATAATATAAAACAACGGTTTTCGTATACTGTTGTTTTTTATTTTCCAAAATAAAATCACCCGGCTTGATCTGAGATCAAAGGCACAGGTGATCTGATTTATTATAAAGAATTTTTTAGTATTTCAAGTACATCTTTTTCGCCGATCATGTGATAGTAGCCAAGTGTACCGTTTCTTGCAGCACCTTTAGCCATAATATCAATCTTGGAAGCATCCACATTTTCCTCCTGAAGTTTCGACGGCATATCCAGTGAATTAAAGAAAGCTCTTAATTTTTCTATTGTCTCATATGCAGCTGCCTTATCATCACTGCTTGCAACATTAAATACATTTTTCCCGAGATTCAGGAACTTTGTAAGAGGAAGCGATTCTTCTATATCCTTGTCCAGATAATATTTCAGAACATTCGGAAAAAGTATGGCAAGTCCTGCACCGTGAGTAATATCATAGATAGCGCTGACTTCATGTTCAATACCGTGTGAAGCCCAGTCGCCATGTTTTTTACCATATGTAACCAGATTATTAAGAGCAAGAGAGCTTGTCCACATGAGGTTAGCTCTGGCATCATAATTATCAGGCTCTAAAATGGCCGTTTTGGCATAATTAATGACATTTATCATCATAGCTTCAGTTAGTCTGTCCGGAAGCCCTTCGTCGTTATGTGACGTAAAATACTGCTCTAGAAGGTGGCTTACGATGTCAGTAGCGCCTGCTGCAGTCTGATACTTTGATACTGTAAATGTAAGTGTCGGATCTTCAAATGTGAAAGCCGGTACAAGAAGAGGATGACCAAAAGCCAGTTTTTCCTGTGTTTCCTCATTTGAAATAACAGCGCCGCCATTCATCTCCGAACCTGTAGCAGCGAGAGTCAGTATAGAACCTATAGGGAGAACGTTTCTTACTTTTGCCTTTCCTATGAGAAAATCCCACGGGTCTCCTGTATATCCCACGCCAGCTGAAATAGCCTTGGCACAGTCAATAACACTTCCGCCTCCGACAGCAAGGATAAAATCAAGGTCATTTTCCTTTATTATTCTGATCCCTTCTCTAACACTTGATATGCTGGGATTAGGTTTTACCCCTGAAAGTTCTTTGAAAAATATATTTTTATCATTTAAAAGTGTAACAATTTTATCGTATAATCCGGTTTTTTTTATACTATCTTTTCCATATAAAAACAAAACCCTTTTTCCATGAAGAAGGATTTCTTTTGGAAGTCTTTCTAATTCGTCTTTTCCGAAAATTATTTTAGTCGGAATATTGTAAGTGAAGTTAAGCATTTGTTACCTCCTGTTAGTCTTTATTATAATATAAAATTATAACATATAAAAGGCAAAATGTGTACAAAAGTATCTTTAAAGTGTACTAAAAAGTATACAGATAAAATAAAAACAGGATAAAGCCGGAAAACAGCTGAGATAACAGGTATTTTAAAGAGGAATTCAGAAATATTAAATAAATAAAAGCATTTATACAGCAAGAATGGTTGAAAATTATATGAAATAAAGTTATAATCATAGGGTACATATGTAACAGGGGGAGTATTCACCTGATACAAACAGTTAATACAGAAAGGAAGGGAGTATTGAAGTATCTAAAGTTAATTTTTTTATATTTTCTTGTTTGTTTTTCGGCAATGTCAAGCAGTAATGCATGCAGAACAGAAAAAATGGACAGGGAAACTGCATTGAGAACAATGAAACTATATGGCAGAGTAATGGAGTATCTCGAAGAAAACAGTGTAGAAATGGCATTTATTGGAAGAAAAGGACTGGAAAACAAATATGTAGAGTATACGCATATGGGAATTCTCTGGAAAGATGGTAATGACTGGAAAGTGACTGATCTCCTGCAACCTTGTGAAGGAAAAAATCCTGTGCTTTATGATGAAGGAGTAGCGGAATTCTTCATGTATTCGAAGGTTTCCACTGTGAAACTTCTGATTCCTTCGGGAAAAACACAGAGTGAAATAAAAGAAATATTTCAGAATAAGGAAGCAGATATGTTTCTGGGAGAAAAATATAACCTTATTTCTAATGTATGGGAAGTAAAATATCAGAACTGTACACAGTATATATTGGAAGTATATTCATATTTGAAATCAGGAAAACAGTTTACTACAAGGGAAGAAGCAGTGAGGTGGTACAGAGAAAACGGATACAAGCCAGAAAAGCTAAATGTATCAGTAGTAATAAGAAACATAGCACGAATGCACAAACATGTGGCACTGGACGACAGAAAAAACGGTAAAAATCTTGAGATTTCCACAGTAGATGCAAACTTCGATTTCATAAAAAGGTTTGAACCAAATGCAGTGGAAAAAGTATTTACAGGGGAGTAAATCATATGAAAAACAGGGTATTTAAAACAGCAGTATTAATATTTATTCTGTCGGGAACAGCAGTTTTTTCAAATATAATTAATGAAAAATTAGATAGTTCCCGGATGGTACTTACATTTCCGTTTGTACTAATGGCGAGACCGTTTGTCATGAGCAGCGGAACAGAATACGAAATTCTGGGTTCTCTTCTTGAAAATGAAGATATAAAGTCTGCTTTGGCAGCACAGGGAGTAAAGGAAACCGACAAACTCACGGCAGATGAAACAGAATACGGAGTTTTTATTTCAAAAAATAATAAAATTCTGCTGTTTGTAACAAGTGATGAAGAAAATTTAAAGATTTTCGGAAAAATGAAAAGAGAGAAATAAAAATTTGTAAAATATTCAAAAAAGTACTTGAAAAAAATAAAAAAATGTATTATTATATTTTTAGCACTCTAAGTAAGTGAGTGCTAAAAAGAAAAAACTATGATAAGGAGGGTTAACATGAAAATAAGACCATTAGGTGAAAGAGTGTTAATCAAACAAACTAAACAGGAAGAAATTACTAAAAGCGGGATTGTTCTGCCTGATACGGCATCAAAGGAAAAACCCATAATAGGCGAAGTCACTGCAGTAGGCGATGCTATAAAAGAGATAAAAATAGGGGACAAAGTAATATATGAAAAATATGCCGGAACAGAAGTAAAGGACAATGACGATGTATATCTTCTTCTGGAAGAGAAGAATGTTTTAGCAGTAGTAGAATAATAAAAACGAGGAGGATAAAATGGCTAAGCTTATAAAATTTAACGAAGAAGCTAGAAAAGCGTTGGAAAAAGGTGTAGATGCTTTAGCTGATACAGTAAAAATAACTTTAGGACCAAAAGGAAGAAATGTTGTATTAGATAAAGGATACGGACTTCCCACAATTACAAATGACGGGGTTACAATTGCCAAGGAAATAGAACTTGCAGATCAGTTTGAGAATCTTGGTGCACAAATAGTAAAAGAAGTAGCTACTAAATCAAATGACGTGGCAGGAGACGGAACTACGACTGCTATAGTGCTTGCGCAGGCTTTGATAAAAGAGGGACTGAAAATGGTTTCATCTGGTGCCAATCCTGTATTCCTAAGAAAAGGAATGGAAAAAGCAGCTAAAAAAGTAGTGGAGGAATTAGGAAAAAGAGCTAAGAAAATAAACAGCAATGCAGAAATAGCACAAGTTGCATCTATTTCGGCAGCTGATGAAGAAATAGGGACATTAATAGCACAGGCTATGGAAAAAGTAGGAGAAAACGGTGTAATTACTGTAGAAGAAGCTAAATCTCTTGATACTACTCTGGAAGTAGTAGAAGGAATGCAGTTTGATAACGGATACCTGTCTCCATACATGGTAAGCGACGCTGAAAGAATGGTTTCTGAATTAGATAATCCGTTTATTTTAATAACTGATAAAAAAGTAGCGAGCATGAAAGAACTTCTTCCTGTATTGGAAAAAACAGTAGAGACTGGAAGACCTATGCTAATAATTGCCGAAGATGTGGAAGGGGAAGCTCTTGCGACTCTTGTGGTAAATAAATTAAGAGGAACATTAAATGTAGTAGCTGTAAAAGCTCCGGCATTTGGTGACAGAAGAAAAGCAATGCTTGAAGATATAGCAGTATTAACAGGCGGAGAAGTAATCACTGAGGAAAAAGGAATTAAACTTGAAAATTCTGATATTACTTCACTTGGACAGGCTAAAAAGGTAAAAGTCACAAAAGATCATACTGTAATAGTAGACGGTGCGGGAGACTCTGCAGTTATAAAAGGAAGAGTAGGTCAGATTCAGGCTCAGATACAGGAAACTACTTCTGATTATGATAAGGAAAAATTACAGGAAAGACTTGCTAAATTATCTGGTGGAGTTGCAGTGGTAAAAGTAGGAGCTGCTACAGAAACAGAAATGAAAGAAAGAAAATTAAGAATAGAAGATGCACTGAATGCTACAAGAGCAGCCGTAGAAGAAGGAATAGTACCTGGAGGAGGAACTATCCTTGTAGAAATTTCTAAATCAATAGAAGAGTTCAAACTTGACGGTGAAGAAGGAATTGGTGTGGAAATAGTTAAGAAAGCTCTGTTTGCACCATTAAAGCAGATAGCTATTAATGCAGGAGCAGATGCAGGAGTTATTCTTGAGAAAGTAAAATCATCAGAACCTGGAACTGGTTATGATGCTGCCAAAGAAGAATATGTAAATATGATAAAGGCAGGAATAGTAGATCCGGCTAAAGTAACAAGATCTGCAATACAAAACGCTGTATCTGTTTCATCAGTATTGTTAACTACTGAAGCAGTAGTAGCAAATGAAAAAGAAGAAAAAGCAATGGGTGGCGGAATGCCTGGCGGTATGATGCCCGGAATGATGTAATAAAAGAAAAATGATGACTGTGAAAGCAGTCATCATTTTTTCTTAAATATTTTTATGCTTTTTTCTCCGTCATCAAAGTACTGTGCCTGAATTTTCAGGATATCATCTTCATATTCAAAGTTCTGATTTCTGTAGATAGTGGATATATCATTCCACATAAATAAAAATGAATTATTTAATGCATAGGAATTTTCAAATATTAATGATTTATACTGGTTAAAGGAGTCGATTTTTGTGATATTTGTAATAAGTGTATATTGATTTTGATATTTTGATATATTTCCTTCCATTTTATCTATGAAGTAGGACTCAAATGTAATATCAGTACCTTTATATCCGTTTTCATATTCGGAAAGCATCTTTTTGATTACTTCAAGAAATTCTTCATATGATATGGAATTCATACCAAAAAGAATTTGGTTAAAAAGAGTTTCATATCTGTCAACCACATCAAAATATCTCAATATATTATTTATTTTTTCAAATTTACTCTCTGTAAGAGAAAAGAAATCAAATCCTGTAACTTTTGCATTTCTTTTATTGCTTTTCTTTACTTTATTGTAAAAAAACTTTGTCTGGGAGATTTTATTAATTTCATTTAATGACGGCTGTAATACATATTTTTCAAAGTCATAGATTCTTTTGTAGCTGTCTTTGAGGTGTAGAGTTTCTTTTAGTTTGTCTATTTCGATTTTTGTGTAAGGAAAGTCTGAAAGTTTGTTGAGTAAAAAATTATATAAATGTATAGAAGAAAATGAAGAAAATGAAAAAAATACATTTATATTTATTTCTGCTAAAAAGTGCTGTTTATTAAAAGTGTTTATAAAGTCACTGGAAAATGTAAGTTCTATTTTCTCATGATTGATAACCCGGTAAGCAGATATAATGGAAAAGCTTCCTAAATACTCTGATTTTGAGGTTATGATATTGTAGCTAATGTTAAGGTTCTTAAAATCATTCAGAACATTAAAGATTTCATCATTTGAAAATAAGTTCGTTTTATTTTTCAGACTGACAATGGAACAATTAAAAATTTTCTGGTTTTTGAATTCATTATTGTCTAAAATGAATTTCATAATTTTTTTGTCATAGAAGTTAATTGTCCGATTTAGATCAAGAAAATTTATCATAATTTTATCACCTTTTTATAGACGAATACGAATATGGATAAATTCGTTCAATGCTATTATACTATATTTTAATAGTATTTGTAAAGTAAAATAAAAAAAACAGACGAAAGAACAAAATGTCTTATTGTATTAAAAGTAAAGGGGTAGTAAAATAATAGTAGTAAAATAATTACCCGCCGTTATAATAAATATATTTAAAAAGTGAAGGGGTGAAATAATGATTAATGAAAATGTAGTAGCTCTGAAAGAAGAGTGTAAAACTCCCGAAGAAGCAGTGGCAAGAGCAGGTGAGCTTCTGATGAAAAACGGTAATGTGACACAGAACTATGTGGATGCTATGCTGAAATCTTATAAGGTAAATGGAGCATATATAGTAATTGCCCCAAGGTTCGCAATGCCGCACGCAAGACCAGAAGAGGGAGTTTTGAAAGCAGGATTTTCTATACTTACTTTAAAGGAACCTGTAGAATTCGGAAGTGCTGAAAATGATCCTGTAGATCTTATTATAGGTCTGGCAGCTAATAACAGCAATGAACATGTGGAAGTCATTCAGAAAATAACAGAAATTTTTTCTGACAAGGAAAAAAGAGAAACGATATTTAATGCAGAAAGTAAAGAAGAAATAATTAATTTATTCAAGGAGGAGCAGTAATGAAGGTACTGACAGTATGCGGGTTAGGTATGGGAACAAGTCTTATATTAAAGATGAATGTGGAAAGTATACTTAACGAAAATAAGGTAAAGGCAAATATAGAACATATGGATGTTTCAGCAGCAAAGAGTACAGATGCGGATTTGATAGTAACGAGTTATGAGCTGGCAGGGAATCTGGAAGGACACAAAGCAAAACTTGTGGTAATAAAAAACTTCTTTGATAAGGAAGAAATAACAGCAGCACTAAAAGAAGCAGCAATCATTTAATATAGATAAAAAAATTTAAAGAGGGAGAGTGAAAAATGTTAACACAGATTTATGATTCAATCATCAAGCCGCTGACATGGATTGCCACCAATATTTTTGGTGAAGCGTTCATTTTGGTGGGAATAATAGTTTTACTAGGATTAGTTCTCCAAAAAAAATCAATCAGTGCAATAGCAAGCGGAACAATAAAAGCAATGATCGGATTCCTGATAATAGGTGCAGGAGCCGGGATAGTAGTTGGAGCATTGGTAATTTTTCAGCCTATGTGGCAGGAAGTATTTGATCTACCACCACAAAATTTAGGTTCGTTTATTGGTCAGGCAGGTTTTATTGATAAATACGGGAGTGTGGTAACTTTCTCCATGGCAATGGGATTCCTGATAAATATCTTACTGGCAAAATTTACAAAATTTAAGTATATTTATCTTACAGGGCATATGATGTTCTGGACAACAATGATATTCGCAGGAATAATGGTTAACACTGCACCGGAAATAGCAGCATGGAAATTAATACTGGTACTTTCTGTATTCATGGGAATATACTGGACATTACAGCCGGCATTGGTACAGCCGTTTTTGAGAAAGATAATGAACAGCGACAACATAGCTTTAGGACATACATCAGCATCTGTGGCAATACTTGGTGCAATATTTGGTAAATTTCTAGGTAACAAAGAAAGAGATTCTGAACATATAAAACTTCCTGAAAAACTGGAGTTTTTGAGAGATTCAAACATAGTAACAGCATGTACAATGGGACTGTTATTCTTAATAGGAGCGGTTATACTTTCTACTAAAAATACTGAAGGGGCTAAGGCATTAATAGCTCAGTCAGGGCAGACAAACTTTTATGTTTATTCAATAAAGCAGTCATTTATGTTTGCAGGTGGAATAGCAGTAGTATTAATGGGTGTAAGAATGTTCATAGGAGAAATAGTTCCGGCATTTAACGGTATCGCGGAAAAACTGGTACAGGGTGCAAGACCGGCTCTTGATTGTCCGGTAGTATTTCCTTATGCACCAAATGCAGTAATACTGGGATTCCTTGGAGCATTCGTAGGAGCTTTATTCTGGCTTGTAGTGCTTGGTAAAACAGCAGGTTATGTATTCGTTCCTACTATGATAGTTCTTTTCTTCCATGCAGGTACAGCCGGGGTATTCGGGAACTCTACAGGAGGAATAAGAGGAGCAGTAATAGCAGGTTTCATAACTGCAACAATAGTAGCAATAGGTCAATATTTAATGGTTACATTCCTTATTACACACACTATACCTGATACAGCAATGTGGGCTGCAGATTCTGACATGTTTATTTTAGGAGTTATATTTAAGTTCATTGCCCAGGTTATAGGATAGAATAGTAACCGGGAAGAGGTGAAACATGAGTTTTATAAGAACTTTTTTTAAGGATATAAATCCCGAAGATTTGGGATTTACATATTCACATGAACACATAGTATGTATACCGGAGTATTGGAAAGAAAGAAATCAGGATGATTTATTACTTGATGATCCTGAAAAATCAAAATTGGATGTTCTGGATTTTAAAAATCTGGGAGGAAAAACAATAGTAGATGCTACAGCAATAGATTACGGAAGACAAGTAGAAGCAGTAGCAAAAATATCTGAGGAAACAGGAATTCAGATAATAGGTACGGCAGGATTTAACAAAAGTTTTTTATGGAAAGCACATTTAACAGATCATTTGAAAAAAGTCGTAGGTGATTATTCTACTTACGGTGAGTGGATAGAGGACAAGAGTATAAACGAGCTTGCAGATTTTGTTATCAATGAAGTGGAAGTAGGATTGGAAGGGACTAACTTTAAAGCTGGTCAGGTAAAATTTGGTACATGGTATAATTCTATTTCGCCTCTTGAAGAAAAAACAATAAGAGCAGTAGCAAGAGCACATAAAGCTACAAAAGCTCCTGTACATTCACATACAGAAGCTGGAACAATGGCTCTGGAACAAATAGAAATACTGGAATCTGAAGGAATAGACATAGGAAATGTTTCCTTCGGGCATATGGACAGAAACCTTGATCCATATTATTATCAGGAAATATTAAAAAAAGGCGCATATCTGTCTTTTGACGGAATTGGGAAAATAAAGTATGCTCCTGAAAGTGCAAGAATATCAGCAATTATAGATCTTTGTAAGAAAGGATATTCTGATAAGATTTTGATAAGCGGTGACACTGCGAGAAAATCTTATTATAAGCACTATGACTATGGTTTAGGTCTGGAATTCATCATAAAAAAATGGATACCAAGATTTATAATAGAAGCAGATAATGCAGGATTAGACGGAGAAAGTCTGATCAAGAAATTTTTTGTCGAAAACCCTAAAAAATGTTTTACTTTTAAAGTGTAATAAAAATAGTAAATTACTACCCAACCTAAAATTTTGATATAGAGAAAGAACAGGAGAAAACTACCGTTTCTCCTTTCTTTGAATTTAAACAGTTTTATCAGGAAACGGAGTGTATTATGAAATATCAGGAACAAAACTCTAAAGAAATAAAAGAAATTATAGAAAAAGTGAAAACAGCAATTCTGCCGCTGGGAGCAGTGGAAGCACACGGGCCGCACCTTCCTTTGGGAACAGATAATTATCTTTCAGAGAGAATTGCCGAAAAGCTTGCTGAGAATGTAGACTGCATGGTTTTTCCAACACTGCCTTACGGACAGGTATGGAGTCTTGAGGAATTTCCGGGGAGTATAACTATAAGCAATGAAACTCTTATAAATATGCTTTATGAAATCGGGAAAAGCATGTACAAAAACGGTTTTAAGATATTCGGGATAGTAAACGGGCATCTTGGAAACGGAACAGCAATAAAAGAAGCACAAAGAAAATTATTTTCCGAATTTCCGGATTTTAAGACATTTAACTTTTTTTATACAGGGACTGACAAGGTTATACAGGAAGTCAGGGAAACGCAAAAGCTGCATAAGAACTATTTTCACGCAGACGAACTGGAAACTTCTTATATGCTTTATCTTGCAGAAGAGCATGTGGAAATGAAAAAAGCAATTAACGGAAATCCGAATTATCCTGAAAATATAGATATAACACCTGTAAGATGGACTGAATTCACAGATACGGCTGTAATGGGTGACGCTACAATTGCTACAAGGGAAAAAGGAAAGAAAATCGTAGATACTGCTGTAAAAAATATGAGTGAAATTATAAAGAAAACTTTGGAAGAAATGAAATAACAGGAGGACTAATATGTTTAAATATAAGAATGAAATTTTGAAAATAATAGATGAAGTTTTTGAAACACAGGAGGAGAATATGGAGAAAGCTTCTGATATGATCGTAGAAGCAGTGGAAAAGAAAAATTCCATATATATTTTCGGGTCGTCGCATGCAGGAATTCTGTCAGAAGAGGCTTTTTACAGAGCAGGCGGTTTTGCACTGATAAATCCTATTTTTTCTCCCAATCTGATGTTAAATGTAAAGCCCATTACTTTTACAAGTGATCTTGAACAGCTTGAAGGCTACGGAAAAATCTTTTTCCAAAGCCAGAATCTGAAAAAAGATGATGTACTAATTATTCACTCTGTATCAGGAAGAAACCCGGTTTCTATAGAAATGGCAGAAGAAGCAAAAAAGGCCGGATTAAAACTAATTGTTATTACAAATATGAAATATAGTAAATCTGTTACTTCAAGACATAAAAATACAAAAAAATTATATGAATATGCTGATGTAGTTTTGGATAACTGCGGCGTAATCGGAGATGCCACTGTAAAATTAGAGGGGCTTGAACAGAAAGTAGCACCGTCTTCTACAGTAATAGGAGCTATAATGTTAAATTCCATAATTGTGGATATAACTGAGAAACTGCTGGCTAAGGGACTGGATGCACCTATATTTTTCAGTGCAAACAGAGACGGCGGGATGGAGCATAACGAAAAAATATTTGAGGAATATAAAGATTTGATTCATTATATGTAAACTAAAGGACACAAAACAACAGAGGTAAAAAATATTATCATAAAAAAATATATTCTGTGCTATAATTAGAATAATCAATATAAATTATGAAAGGTATCAGAATATAAAATGGAAATGAAAGACATTATTGAAAAAGTAAATCATTACTCACGGCTTTCGAGAACCAGAGAGCTTACAGAAGAAGAAAAAGAAGAACGCATAAAATACAGAAATCTCTACATGACTAATTTTAGAGCCAATTTCAAAAATCATCTTGACAGCATAAAAGTAAAATATGTGGATGAAAACGGCAATGAAATCAAAGGAAACTAGTAAGAAATCATAAAAGTAACGAAAGGTGAGGATATGAAAAAACCACTGTTGTTAAATGTGATTAGTATTGTACTTATGATAGCGGGGATATTCTGTGCAGGTATTGCGTTATTAGCGCTGGTAAAACTTACACCTGAACAGTTGGCTCAGTCATATGGTACGAAGAATTATATGGTACATATCGGGTATAGTCTTGTTTTGGGAATATTATTATTTGTTTCGGGATTTTTTCTTTTCAGGGGAAAAGAGCTGGGACGGAAAGTATTTGTCGGTTCAGTTCTGCTGATGGCGGTATATGCGGTAGTAACCCAAGGTATCTGGGGGATACAGGTTCTGGGAATTCCTATTTTGATAGTTATTTTTCTTTATCAATACTGGGGAATCAAGGATTATTTTGCTAAATCCAATGAATATGAAACAATAAGCGAAGTAAAAAGCAGTAAAAAATCAGGCAGAAAGAGTAATAAATAGCATTTGGAAGATATAAAGTTCAAAATAAAATTCACTTTTAATATTAAGATGTGTAGAAGTGGATTTTTTTATTTGAAGAATTGATAAATTATAAAAAAGATATTCAGTAATTTTTTCAGCATAGGCAGCAAATGCAGTATTTTCAGTTTTTCCGTATGAAAAAATAGATAAGTAATAAAAATTTGATTTTACATATATAATAAATATATAGATATAAAAGAGATTTTTTTTATAAGTGAAAACAGAACATTAAGGCGAAAAAAAAAGTATACAGATAAAATTTTGACTATTTTATAGTAGAAATTGCAGTTTAAATTATGGTATAATAACTTTAAAACGATAAAAAATGAACTTGAAAGGAGTTTTGTGATGTTGCTCGAAATTAGGGAAATATACAAGAAACATGCTGAATTATTAAATAAAGAGCTAGAATTGAACGGATGGATAAGAAAGAGAAGAGACCAGAAAAATTTTGGCTTTCTTGAAATAAATGATGGAACTTTTTTTAATGGAATTCAGGTAGTTTTTGATGACAGTCTGGCAAACTTTGATGAAATATCAAGATTAAGTATATCTTCTTCGGTAAATGTAAAGGGGATTCTGGTACAATCAGAGGGAAAAGGACAGTCTTTTGAAATAAAAGCAAAAGAAATAACTGTTTATAATAAAGCTGATCTGGATTATCCGCTGCAAAACAAAAGACATACATTGGAATATCTGCGTACAATAGCTCATCTGAGACCAAGAACCAATACATTTATGGCGGTATTCAGAGTTAGGTCGCTTATGTCTTACGCTATACACAAATTTTTTAATGAAAGAGGATTTGTGTACGTTCATACACCGATAATAACAGGAAGCGACACTGAAGGTGCAGGGGAAATGTTCCAGCTTACTACAATGGATCTGCAGAATATCCCGAAAAATGACAAAGGTGAAGTAGAATATAAAGATGATTTCTTCGGAAAACAGGCTAATCTTACAGTAAGCGGACAGCTAAACGTAGAAACTTTCTGTATGGCATTCAAAAATACATATACATTCGGACCTACATTCAGAGCAGAAAACTCTAATACACCAAAGCATGTATCGGAATTCTGGATGATGGAACCGGAAATTGCATTTGCTGATTTGGAAGTAAATATGGATGTTGCAGAAGATATGATGAAATATATAATAAAATATATACTGGAAAATGCACCGGAAGAAATGCAGTTTTTCAATCAGTTCATAGACAAGACGCTTCTTGACAGATTACACGGACTGATAAATTCTGAGTTTGGAAGAATCACTTATACAGAAGCAATAGAGATTTTGAAAAATGCAGATAAAAAATTCGATTATGCCGTGGAATGGGGAATAGATCTTCAGACAGAACATGAAAGATATCTTGCTGAGGAGCATTTCAAAAAGCCGGTATTTGTCACTGACTATCCTAAGGATATAAAGGCATTTTACATGAAGATGAATGAAGACGGTAAAACTGTAAGAGCGATGGATCTTCTTGCTCCGGGAATAGGAGAGATAATAGGGGGAAGCCAGAGAGAAGACAATTATGAAAAACTGGAACAAAGAATAAAAGATATGAACTTAAATGAAAAAGATTACTGGTGGTATATGGAACTTAGAAAGTACGGAAGTGTTCCTCATTCAGGTTTTGGTCTTGGGTTTGAACGGGCTATTATGTATGTAACAGGAATGTTAAATATAAGAGACGTAATTCCGTTTCCTAGAGGACCGAAAAGCCTGGAATTTTAATATTATTATTCAAGTTTTAAAATTATAGATTTTAGAGGTGTGCTTTATATGTCAAAAAGAGAAGATTATATATCTTGGAATGAATATTTTATGGGCTTGGCATTACTATCGGGGAAAAGAAGCAAAGATCCTACCACACAGGTAGGGGCCTGTATTATAGATGAAGATAAGAAAATAGTGGGAATCGGGTATAACGGTTTTCCGCTGGGAAGTTCCGATGACAATATGCCGTGGGGTAAACAGGGGGATTTTCTGGAAACAAAGTATCCTTATGTAGTACACGCAGAATTAAATGCGATATTAAACAGTATAAAAAGCCTTAAAGGCTGTGTAGTATATGTAACACATTTTCCTTGTAACGAATGTGCCAAAGCAATAGTTCAGTCAAAAATAAGCAGAGTAATATATCTTTCAGACAAGCATAAAGATAAAGATTCCTTTAAGGCTTCCAAGAGAATTCTTGAGAATGCCGGGGTAAAAATTGAGAAAATCAGTTTTGGTAATAAAAAAATAATTTTAGATTTTGATGAAACAAATTTATAAATTTATTTGATGGGGAAAATATATGATAAGACTACTTAAGAGTAAAGATGTGGAGGAGGTCATGCGGATATGGCTGGACTCTACTTTAGAAGCACATCCTTTTATTTCAGAGGAATATTGGCTTGAAAATTATAAAATGGTAAAAGATACTTATATACCATTATCTAAAACTTATGTTTTGGAAGATAACTCCAAAATAAAGGGATTCATCAGTATAATTGATGAATTATTTATTGGTGCTTTATTTGTGGAGGTACTGCATCAGGGTGAAGGTATCGGAAGAAGATTAATTGAATTTTCCCAAAAAAGACATAAGGAACTGGATCTGACAGTATATAAGGAAAATGAAAGAGCAGTTGCCTTTTATAAAAAAATGGGATTTAGAATAAGAAATGAACAGATAAATGAAGACAGTGAAAAAGCAGAGTTCAGAATGTACTGGGAGATGGAAAATAAACAGGAAATAATAGCAGAGCCCGGACTGGTATATATGAATATTGAAAGGAAAATATGAATAAAGATGAATTGTATAGAGATCTTGAACAATATTTTTTAGAGAAAGGTATCAGTGAAGGCAGTTTTAAGGAATTTTCCGAACAAAGAAAAATATCACGTACAAGTCTGAATTATTACTTCAAAAATAAGGATTATATTTACATAAAAATTTTGAGTAAAATTCTAAAAGATTTTGAAAAGAAATTTTTTGTAATAATAAATGATGAAAAAGTATCTTATTATGAAAGAATAGATATTTTGCTGGACATGTACTTTAATATAACAAAAAAGAATATAAAACTATACCCGTATATACAGCATTTAAATGAAATAGAGAAGAAACTGAAAAATAAAAAAGATGCTAATGCTGATGAAGTAATCGAAATTATAAAAAAAATCTGTGATAATTTTATAGATGTCACAAATAAAGAAATTGAGGATGGAAATATCATAATAAATTATCCGAAAAACTATTTGTTTCTGATAATCTCTACATGTCTGTTTCCTTTTACGACACCATACATAATAGAAGCAGTTATAAATATAAGCATGGAAGAATTTTATGAAAAACATTACGAATATATGAAGTATATTTTATTAAAAGAAATAGAGATAAATAAATAATATAAAAATGATAAGAGTGCCGTGTGAGCGCTCTTATTTTTTAGTAAAAAAATACCTGACTTAATCAAAATCAGGTATTATTTATTTATAGTTTTACGTTATTGGTCTGAATTTCCGCATAAACTGCACTATATCCTAAGGAATTCTAGGCGGCGGCCCCGGTGGTATCGGACGAGGTACCGGTCTAGGCGGCGGTCCTGGTGGTCTGGGAGGTACCGGCGGTCTAGGTGGCCCTGGGTATCTAGGCGGCGGAGGTGGTGGTACAGGTCTGTAATATGGGTAATACGGTCTTGGGCCATAGTAGCCGTCATTAGTAACGGTACATCCAATTAACAGAGAAAAGACCAAAATTAACGTAAAAAATTTAAAAATCTTTTTCATGCTATTCCTCCTTAAATTTCTATATGTCTATTGTAATACTTATTTTTTGGAAAGTAAAGTGTAAATTTTTTTGTGTAAATTATATAAAATTCTTTATAAAATGGAAAAATATAAAAAAAAACTTTGAAATCATAAAGAAATGTAGTAATATAAGGGAGAGTGAATAGATTTTTGTAAGTACATTTATGGGGTTATATTGGCAGCAGATTATTCTGATTTTAAGGAGGTTAGAATGAAATTAGCAGGAATACTGTTATTGATGATCTTTGCCACAGTAGTATCTATGGCACAGGAAAGTGTAAGAAAACAGGATGATTTTTATGATGCCGTAAACGTAAAATGGCTGGAAGAAACTAAGATACCAAAAGGTTATTCTTCATGGAATAATTTTAATATTCTGGACAAAAAAGTTTCAGACGACCTGAGGGGAATCGTAGAGGAAAATGTCAAAAAAAGAAATACGTTAAAGAACGGAACTAATGAACAAAAACTGGCAGATTTTTATACAAGTGTACTTGATTATGAAAACAGGGATAAAGAAGGGGTAAAACCTGTAAAGTATCTGCTGGATGAAGTAAATAAACTATCAGACAAAAAGGATATTGCTCCTTTGGCAGCTTATTTATTTAATCAGAACATGGAGGTATTTCTTTCTGTTTATATAGGGCCGGATTATAAAGACAGCAGTATAAATATATTATATTTAGATTCTGCCGGTCTGGGAATGATGGACAGAGATTATTATCTGGAGAAATCAGGTAAGGATCTCGAGATACAAAAAGCATATAAATTATTTTTGAAAAAAATGTTTATGTTAAGCGGATATGGTGAAGATGACTCTGTTAAAAAAGCTGAAAATGTTTTTAACTTTGAATCAAAGCTTGCATTTTCTATGCTGAAAAGAGAAGAGACGAGAAATCCGGATAAAATATATAATCCATACACTATAGCCAAACTGGAAAAAGAATTTCCAGACTTTAACTGGAAGGCTTATCTGGGAAATACACAGTTATTGAAGGCTGATAAGATAGTAATTACAGAGCCGGCATATCTGAAAGCATTAAATAAAGCATTTAGGGATGAGGATATAAAAGTAGTAAAAGAGTATATGGAATCTGTTATTTTACGCGAAAATTCTTCTTTATTATCAAGAGAATTCGAAAATACAGCTTTTGAATATTCTAAGGTATTTTCAGGAATAGATGAGATGCTTCCTGATGATGAAAGGGCATTTGACCTTTTGAATGAATCATTAGGTGAACTTTTGGGCAGTATTTATGTAAAGGAATATTTTTCCGAAGACGCAAAGAATGATGTATCATCTATGATAAAAGAGATTATAACTGTGTATGAAGGCAGAATAAAAAATCTTTCATGGATGTCTGATACAAGTAAGAAACAAGCTGTGAAAAAACTGGAGACAATGACAATAAAAGTAGGATATCCAGATAAGTGGGAAGACTATTCAAGTATTCAGATCAAAAATTATAAAAGCGGAGGCTCATTATATTCCAATGTAAAAAGTATAGGGGATTTTGAAAGAATAAAAGCCCTGAAAGATTTGAATCAAAAAGTGGATAAAAGCAGATGGGGTATGACACCTCAGACTATAAACGCTTATTATAATCCTACAGCTAACGAAATAGTATTTCCAGCAGCGATATTACAGGCTCCGTTTTATGACTATAATGCTTCAAAAGCTAAGAATTACGGAGGAATCGGGGCGGTAATAGGTCATGAAATTACACATGCATTTGATGATGAAGGATCTAAGTTTGATGAAGCAGGTAATCTAAAGGACTGGTGGACACCGGAAGACAGAAAAAATTACGAAAAGAGGACAGAGGCTCTTGCAAAGCAATATTCCAGATATAAAGTAGGAGACGGGAAGATAAACGGGAAACTTACTTTAGGAGAAAATATTGCTGATCTTGGCGGAGTTTCAGTAGCACTGGAGATAGTAAAAACTGAAAATCCCGATAATCTGGGAGAATTTTTTGAAGCATATGCTGTTATATGGAGAAATCTCGTAACCAAAGAGAGAGAAAGCTATCTGATAAAAATAGACCCTCATTCTCCGGGCAAATACAGAGTAAATGGAATTCTTACCAATATTGATGACTTTTATAATGTGTATAACATAAAAAGCAGTGATGAGATGTACACAAGACCAAATGACAGAATAAAAATATGGTAAAAAATATATAATAAAAGAGAGAAAATACTTGGTTAGGAGTATTTTCTCTTTGTTTACTTAATTATAAAATAAAGTTTTAAGACAAAAAGGCTGATTTTTGGTGTTGCCATTTGTTTCACTTTTTAAAAAATCTTACCAGAAATACAGTGTATAGAATGAAAAATAAGATAATTATGAACAATATAATACTTTTGAAAAATTCACCGGCAAAAGTACCTATAATAATTCCCAAAAGAAGAAAAACGGTTTTTATCAGTCCGTAATCAACAATTGTAAATTTTTTGGCTTTCTCCAAGAAAGTTTTAAACAAATATGTCACCTCGCTTCCAGTCTAAAAAGGGAAAATTATAATTCTATAATGTTTTGTCATATACCGTAAATTCCCGTATTAATCATAAAAACAAAAAGACTTCGGAATAGTAAGTGTAAATATTCCATTAAAAAGCTTGGTTTTTATGTTATTAATATCAGAATTTTCAGGAATTGTCATAGTTTTTTCATAAGATTTCAGATATTTTTCATAGATTTCATTATTATTATCGGAATCAGTTTCGCAATGATCTCCGCAGTTTATAATCAGCTTTTCATTTTCTACCTTAACAGAAAAATTTTCTATATCTGTTTCTGATGTAATAACTTTGATGTAATGGTTACTAACATCCTCAGAAGTAACAACAGAAGGAACAGAATATTTCAGATTAAAGAAATCAGCTTTTTTATATATTTTCTCAAAAAAAATCGAGTTATCGACTATATTTTTTTTATTCATAATTATCACCTCTTGAATTTATTATATCCGGATACTGTAAATGCAGATAAAAGTATGAAAGTGCAGACTAAATCAAATTCTTTTTTGTAATTTCACGTAATTATAGCCTTGTATTCTTAAGTTAACCTTAGATTTACCATTACATTGTATTTGGAATTTTTTTAAACAGTGAAAAGGTGTATGGATGCTATGAAAAAAAATACAGGTTTGTGTATTTTAATATTATCATACAGAGAGATTATAAAAATATCGGAAATATGATAATATATAACAAGAAAATAAAAATGGAGGAGTGTGGAGAAATGAATATAGATATTCTTAGAATAATAGCCCTGCTGGATATAATTCTTATACATACGCTGAAATCTCAGAATAACTTTGATATTTTGAATTTTATGTTTACTTTTGTATCCATAGGAATAAATCTTTTTATAATGATAAGCGGATATCTGCTTCTGGATAAAGAGGAAAATCCTTTGATTTTTTATAAAAAGAGATTTTTTTCCATAATTCCCCTTTATATTATCTGGAGTATTGTCTATATTATTTATTATAAAGAAAATCCTTTGTATATAATATCAGGTTACAGATACGCAGCAGGACATCTGTGGTATATTCCCATGATTACAGGACTTTATATTATTACGCCGTGGCTCAGAAAAGTGTTGAAATACTGCGGGAAAGAAACAGGGATTGTGGTATTAATGTGGTTTATTGTGAATATTCTGAATCCTGCGCTTATATTTTTCAAGCTTCCTTTTTTGAATCTTTCGGCATTTCCTATAACAGGTTTTTTGGGATATTATATTTTAGGGTACTATATAAAAAAGTATAAAGATAAAATACATATAAATTATTATAGAATTATTTATATTTTAGGTTTTATCTTTACATTTGCAATATCATGGTATTTTATGAAAATAGTGGGTAAAAAAAATGTGTTTTTTTATGATAAAAATTCTATAAGTGTATTTTTTATGAGTATTGGTTTTTTCATAATTATGATAAAAGCAGACTTGGGATATATAAAAGGAAAAGCAGCGGCGGCAGTTAAGTTTTTATCAGTACATTCATATTTTGTATATCTTGCGCATCTTTTATTTTATGAAATCGGTATGTATATTACAAAGAATTTTTATATGGTAACTTTATTTTGTATAAGTGCAAGCTATTTTACCGCATACATATATTCAAAAGCTGAAAAAATATTAAAAAAAATCCTTTGGCAGCAAAAGGATTAAATTAATTATTAAAAAATAAAAAGTGTAAAAAAAATACTCAGTATAGTATAATATAAAAATAAAATACATTTATAAGGAGGCATATATGAAAAAGTTAGTTATATTATTTGCAGTTATGTCGGTACTTGCATATTCTGATACTTATAAAAAAGAAAATAAAACTATAAGAAACAGCGCCGGTTCGGTAAAAATAGACGGTAAAACATATGATTCAGTGGCTCAGGACAGAAGGGTAAGATTCGTAATACTGCATTATACCGCAGTGGATAAAGATCAGTCAATAAATATACTTACAAAACAGCAGGTTAGTTCTCATTATCTGGTAACAGATGATCCGTCGGAACCGGTTTATAACTTAGTGAGCGAAGATAACCGTTCATGGCATGCAGGTGACAGCAGCTGGGGAAGACTCAGCAATCTGAATGACAGTTCTGTGGGAATAGAAATAGTAAATATGGGCTATACAGCTGTTAACGGAGAGATGTCATTTTATCCGTTTACAGATGATCAGATAAAAAAGGTTGCTGTTCTGCTGAAAGACATAATAGCCAGATATAATCTGGAGCCTACGAGTATTCTTGGCCATTCTGACATAGCACCTCAGAGAAAACAAGATCCGGGTCCTTTATTTCCATGGGAAGAATTATATAAGGATTATCAGATAGGAATGTGGTATGATGAGGAGACTAAAAACAGCTTTATGACTTTTTATACTACAGCGGTTACGCCTTTGGAAGTGCAGAACCAGCTTGAAAAATTCGGATATAAAGTAAACAAGACAGGGCAGTATGATAAACAGACAACTAATGTAATAAGAGCTTTTCAGTTCCATTTCAGACCTGCAAAATATGACGGAGTAATGGACAGCGAGACTTATGCTATACTGCTTGCGCTAAATCTGAAATATAAAAAATAACATATAAAAATACTGTTCAAAAGGGCGGTATTTTTCTTTTGGAGAAATTTTTTTCGAGTATTGCAACACAAATATAAAACAAAAACTTATTTTTTTAAAAAAATTGTGATATAATATTCTGTACGAAAATTAACGGAATATAAAACAAAAGGATAAAGGTTCCTTTTCTCGCTTATTTTTTTACGATCATGAGAGAGATGATTTTATATATTCAAAAAGGCAGAAAGGAAAAAAATGAAAAAGATAAAAAATATAGCAATTATAGCACACGTAGACCATGGTAAAACAACACTGGTAGATGCGCTGCTTAAGCAATCCGGGACTTTTTCCGCACATGAAAAAGTAGAGGAAAGAATAATGGACAGCAACGATCTCGAAAGAGAAAGAGGAATTACAATATTTTCTAAAAATGCTTCGTTAAATTACGAAGGGTACAAAATAAATGTGATAGATACTCCGGGACACGCGGATTTCGGCGGAGAAGTTCAGAGAATACTAAAAATGGTGGATTCGGTTCTTTTATTAGTAGACGCTTTTGAAGGAGTAATGCCGCAGACAAAGTATGTTTTGAAGCAGGCATTGGAACACGGGCTTTGTCCTATAGTTGTCATTAATAAAATAGACAGACCTAATTCTACACCTGATCAGGTAGTAGATATGGTATTTGATCTGTTTGTGGATCTGGGAGCGAATGAAAAGCAGCTTGATTTTCCGATAATTTATGCTTCAGCTAAAAACGGGTTCGCAAAGAAGGAACTGGAAGATGAAAGCAAGGATATGAAACCTCTTTTTGACACTATTCTTGAACATGTAAGCGATCCTGACGGGGATGAGAATGAGCCTCTTCAGATGCTGGTAACAAATATAGAATATGATGAATATCTGGGGAAACTGGGGACAGGAAGAATATATAACGGATCTTTGAATAAAAATCAGGAAGTAACACTGATAAAAAGAGACGGGGAACAGATTAATTATAAAGTAACAAGAATTTTTGGATACGTAGGACTGAAAAAAACAGAGATGGAAACAGCTGTATGTGGGGATATTATCACAATAGCTGGTCTTGATAAAATAGATATAGGTGAAACAGTAGCCGAGAGAGAGAATCCTAAAGCCCTTCCGGTAATAGATATAGATGAACCGACACTGGCTATGACATTTTCGGTAAATAATTCTCCTTTTGCAGGAAAAGACGGAAAATATGTCACTTCGAGAAACCTTGTAGAAAGACTGGAAAAGGAACTTCAGCATAATGTAAGTATGAGAGTGGAGCCTACTGACTCGCCTGATTCTTACATAGTAAAAGGAAGAGGAGAACTTCAGCTTTCTATTCTTTTGGAAAATATGAGAAGAGAAGGATATGAAGTTCAGGTATCTAAGCCGGAAGTAATAATGAGAACAGTAAACGGCGTAAAGGAAGAGCCTATCGAACTGGCAATAATAGATGTAGCAGATGAATTCGTAGGTGTAGTAATAGAGAAAATAGGTGTAAGAAAAGGTGAAATGATAAATATGATTCAGGGAACTGACGGATACACAAGGCTTGAATTTAAAGTTCCTGCCAGAGGTCTGATTGGTTTTAGAAATGAATTTCTTACTGAAACAAGAGGAACAGGTATTTTGAATCATTCATTTTATGACTATGGAGAATATAAAGGAGAGCTCGTAACAAGAAGAAGAGGGGTTCTTATTTCAATGGATGCAGGAACAAGCGTGGGTTATTCACTAAATAATCTTCAGCCGAGAGGAATTCTGTTTATAGCTCCGGGAGTGGATGTTTATGAAGGAATGATCGTAGGAGAACATTCGAGAGAAAACGATCTTGTAGTTAATGTATGCAAAGGTAAAAAACTGACAAATACAAGAGCAGCTGGAAGTGATGATGCATTAAAGCTGGCGCCGCCGAAAGAGTTTACACTTGAGCTTGCTTTGGAATATATCGAGGATGATGAATTAGTAGAGATAACTCCAAATTATATAAGGCTCAGAAAAAAATACCTTACTGAAAATGAAAGAAAAAAAGCTTCAAAAAATAGAGAGCAATAAAAAAGAAACCGGTTATGCTGAGAAAAACAGCTGTGCCGGTTTTTTTATTATTAGTTTTTTTATTTCTTTTTGAAAAATCCTCCGATGAGATCCATTGCGTCATCCATTATGCTTCCGTCTTTGTCTGCATCAAGAAAGTTCGTAAGCATACCCATAAGGTCGCCGTTCGAACCGCCGCCAAGAAGATTAGAAGCCATGGAAGTCAGATTAGAAATTCCATCTGCATCAAGATTCTGTTCTTTTTTTGTTTTTCCAAGGAATTCCAAAACAAGCGGAGCGAGCATAGCCATAAGATTAGTAGATGATCCTAGATCAAGTCCGCTGCTTTTACTGACAGAATTCAGTACATTTTCTTTGTTGTCCCCAAACATATGATTAAGTATTGCAGCGCCGTTTTCTCCTTTGTAATTGGCAATCATGGAAGTAACATCATTAAGTTTAGAACCGTCGTGATCTCTATCCAATGCACCTGCCAGAGACTGAGCACCTTCTTTTGTATTCGTATTTTTATTTAATGCTTCCAGCATAGCAGGTAAAGCTACAGATACTGCTGACAGAATTCCTTTTTTATCATTGTTTCCCAGAGAATCCTGGATTTGATCCATATTAGATCCTAAAAGCCCTGAAAACATGCTAAGTATGTCACTCATTTTTGTACCTCCGATATTTTAATTTGTATATCTAAAGACATATTACTATATATTTTATTATTTTTCAATAAAAATAAAATATTTTAGAGAAAAGAATTGAAAAAAAGTAATATATGAAGTATTATTTTAAGTGGAAGTAAAAGATAAAGGGAGAGTGTATATGTATGGATATAGTAAAAAAGTGGCATGCTTTGACTATGGCAGAAAAATTGAAAAAAAATCTGAAAAAAAGAAATATTGAAATGTTTTATCTGGAAAAAAAGGAAGAACTTACAGACTTGATAAAAACTTTTGTAAAAGAAAATGAAACTGTATCTTACGGAGGTTCTGTCACACTGAAAGAAACAGGGGTTCTGGATTTTTTCAGAAGGGGTAATTATGAATTTTTAGACAGGGATGCTTATGAAACAAGAGAAGAAAAAGATGAAATTTACAGAAAGACTTTTAATGCGGATCATTATTTTTTGAGTGCCAGTGCAGTGACTATGGACGGCGAAATAGTGAATGTAGACGGAAATGGAAATAGAATAGCGGCAATGATTTTCGGCCCTAAAAAAGTTTTTGTGATAATAGGGATGAATAAAATAACTGCTGATATAAAAGAAGCCGAGGAAAGAATAAAACTTTATGCAGGGCCTATGGATGCAAAGGTTCTTTCCAAGCAGACACCGTGTACAATTACCGGAGAATGTGCAGACTGCAATTCACCAGACAGAATTTGTAATAAATATCTTGTTTACAGAAGAGAAATGAATCCTGACAGAATGAAGGTAATTCTTATAAATGATAATCTGGGATATTAATAAAAATCAGATAAAATAAGAATGAAGGGAACTATTTTTAAAGTGCAGAAAATAAAAGACAAAATATTAATGGGAAATATTTATGCTGTAATTACTTTATTTGCATGGGATTTTACATATATAGTAGGGAAATTTTTGTTAGAAGAACTGGAACCTGTTCAGATTTTGCTTTTCAGGTTCGTTTTAGTGGTGGCTTTAAGTGCATTACTGAATATAAAAGAATATCATAAAAAAAGTTTTAGAGAGGAAAGTAAGTTTATAATAACGGGTTTTTTGATATTTTTATATTTTATCATGGAAAACAGCGGGCTAAAGCTTACTAATGCCTCGAATATAGGATTTATACTCGGGACTTTGCCGTTTTTTTCATCAATAACAGCACATTTCTTTACAAAAGATGAAAAAATAGAAAAGTCATTGATTATAGGATTTTTAATTTCAATGTGCGGTGTAGCTGTGATCTCATTCTCAAACGGAATTTCCGTGAGAATAAAAGGTGATCTGCTGATGCTTGCCGCTGTGATTGTATGGAGTTTTTATTCACTTGCACTGAAAAAATATAAATTTGGGTACTCTACATATTATGTAACTAAGAAAACTTTCAGCTATGCTTCTGTTTTTCTGATTATTTACATTTTAGCCGCAGGAGAAAAATTTCCTGATCTTCATAGTATAACTCCAGGTTTATTCTGGGGGATTGCATATCTTGTAATAGTAGCTTCGTTTTTGGGATTTATATTCTGGGGCAAGGCAATAAAATATATAGGAATAGTGAAAACTTCAAATTATCTGTTTTTTTCACCTGTAAATGTAATGATATTCTCATATATTTTTCTCAGGGAAGAAATAGGAGTAAGAAAAATAATCGGTGGAAGTCTGATTTTATTGGGAAGCTTTATACTGAAATATAAAAAGAAAAAATAAATATATTTATTTGAAAGAGGTGTTTTACAATGGAAAAAATATGGGATTTGATAAAAAATACAGGAACCTGTGTTTTGGCAACGTCGCTTAATGATAAACCAAGAGCATCAATAATGGAACATACTGTAATAGATAATAAAATTGTTTTCAGTACAGTAAGCGGGAGCATTAAAGCGAAAAATCTGGAAAAAAATAATCAGGTAAGTATATCTGTAATGAAGAATTTTGAATATGTGACATTAGATGGTATTTTGGAAACTTCCACAGAAGAAGAGACAGAAAAATATCTGAAAATTCTGAAAGAAAAACATCCGGAATTAATAGAGCTTGAAAAGAGCGGTAAACTGGGGAAATTTGTTTATTATACTCTAAAAAATATTACAGCATATTATGGTGATATGTCAGGAGAATTCAAAGAACCCTTAATAGTAAAATTGTAGAAATAAAAAAACAGAAATTTTGAAAATACAGAAAAGTTATGAGAACCTCGGTGAATTCAGCGTGCTGAATCGTTTCGAGGTTTTTTTTGTACAGAAAATGAAGTATTTGAAAGAGTATTTATAAGAGGATAAATGAAAATGGATTCAAAAAGATTATAATTTATGAACTTAATAAGTTTACACGATTTCTGGATAAGGAAAATATATATGGAAACAAGAGTATATTTTCACATAAAATTATATTATAAAATAAGAAAAAAAATTTAAGCCTTATAGCAAAAGCAATGAATTCTGGGTTCCAACCAGAAATTTTTTTTATTTTTTTAAAAAACAGAAGTGTTTTGCATATATTGACAGAGGGCTATTATGGATGTACAATTTATTATCAAGGAAATAAAGCAGAGATTACATTGTAAAAAATTAACAGAGAAGAAAAAACAACTGTCAGGGTAAAATGAAAGGAGATGAAAAAGCGGATAGTGTGAGTATAGTAACAAATAAAATTATAAAATGAAAGTGACTGGTGATGTAAAAAAATTATATGTATTAATCTGACTGTCATTAAAAAGATAACACATGAAATAGTGTCAGGAAAGACTAAAAATTCTGCGGAACAGGAAAATATCTGATTTGGTTATGAATTCTGTGAGAGATACAGGGTTAATAGGGGACAGATATACATATAGCTGATACAAAGGAGAGGGATTTAGTCCAAATTACCGGAAATATGTGGAAAATCCAAGAATAAATTTTATTTGACATAAACTATATAAGCAGAAGCAATACAATGTTATTTGGAAATATTTGGAGAACAACGATAAAGCATACATATAATAAGTATGTGTATGAAATAATAATATATACAGTTAATATGAAACAAAAGGTAAATGACAGTTCCAGAGGATTTTAAAATAAAGGAGAAAAATTTGAAAATATGGATTGTAAGAGAATAACTATAAAGCCGGCAGAAGTGACTTTATAGAAGTTTCTAACTGGAACTGAAGAAAGTAAAATTTAGAAAAATAAAAAAAGCTGAAATTAATTCAGAAAAAGCAGGTGTTATAGAAGAAATTGATTAAGAAACAAGCGGGTAATTGAACAAAAATATCAAAAAAGCAAAGGCTGGTGATTTATTCAGAACAGACAGCAGAGTTTGCAGTAAACTTAGGTAAAGTTTATCAGATGTCACGGGTTTAAGAATAACAGCAGTGTATAATGGGAGTTATGGGTATATATTGAAGATTGTTTTCAGATTTTATAATAGTAAGGTAATATGAGAAACTACCATAAAGAAATAATAGATAAATCAGGAGAAATAATTAGTTTTTGACAAAACAGGGGTTAGATAAGAGCGGAGTATAATTAGGAAGGTCAGAAAATTCAGCATCAAAAAATATTTCTGACTTTAGATATAAAAATCAAGAAAGAATTCAAAACCAAAAATAAAATTATAAATAATGTTTTACAGAAGTAAAGTATTAATTTCTTCTGTTTCCGGGAATAGATACCGGCTGTTTTTAAAGCAGCCGGTATTTTAAATACAGAATCTGTAAAAAGATAGAATGAAATACTTTTGGGATAAAATTTTATTGTGATAATTTTACTTTTTTAGAATTAATTTTAAAAACAATAGAATAATAATTTTTTTACATATTAATATTTTCACATTCAAAAAATAAAAAAATAATATTATTTTTGGAAAAGGTACAAATTTATAGTATTTAAAAGGAGCATAAGAAATTTATATTAAATATGTAATACAAAAAATGTGAAAAAAATCATTTTTTGTAAGACGAAAATCAAAATTTTCATTATAAATATTGGGTTTTAGTATATTTGTAAACAAAAATATTGACAAATTTTTTTAAAAGTAGTACAATACGGTGCTAAGCATTTTCTAAGGCATTTCGAAAGTGACATTTCTATAATTTTTTGAAGGAGAAGATTGGATATATTAAGGAAAGGAAACATGATATTTATGATGAAAAATAAAGATAAACTATTATTATTTTTAGCATTGAACGCAATTGCACCTTTTGCAAATGCAGAATCAAAATATGACAAATTGTATGATAAGATGATTAAGAATATAAATGAGGAAAAATCTAATGAAGATTCGTATAATTTATTGACTCGAATACTCAATCAAAGGAATAAAGAACTAAAAGATCTGTACATGCAGAGCGATTATGTAGTAAAACCGGAGTATTTAGAATGGCAGGTATTTTTCAGCGGTTTATACAGTAATGTAAAAAGAGGAGATAACACGCTGGAGAATGCGGAGTATTACTCTATGCCCAAAACAAGCATGGGAATAAATACAATTGAGAAAGGTCTGTATAATTCTATTATGAGCAGTGGTGTAAGTAATGAAACACTGGAAATGATATTAAACGGAAATACAGATGCTTATAATAACCTTACTGAGGAACAAAAAGCGATAGTATCCGGTATTTTTGGAGGAAGCGGAGTAAAAGGAAACTTTAAACCGTTCCAGAATTTGCAGGATAATAAAGTAATAGATCTGGGAATAAATATGAAGATTAACGGACCAACAAAGAATATATCCGATATAAATATTTCTGGAATGAATGTTCCTTCAATAAATTTGAATCAGCAGTCATTTGATGCACCAGATGTATTAAATGTGCCTGAAATAGAGATACTTTCATTTAATCCGACTATACCGCATATAACAACATTGAATTTTAATTCTATACCTGTACTTACTCTAAATGGTACAGGAGGAGGAAACGGAGGAACAACAGGTTTCTTCCCTTATGGAGATGACAGCGGATCAAATTCGATAATATCACAAATGGATATTACAAGCGGAACTATAAATGTAAGAACAAATATTTCTTCACAAGTCGGTTGGTCAACTACAAATCCGGGATTTTATGACTATACCTTAGATAATGTAATAGGGGCTCCGTCGGCTGGTCTTGAGTATAATCAAAGAGGGACTTATGATCCTATATTAGGAACATGGACTTATGAGGATGCAGTACTTCCATCGGGAATATACACAGACTCTATTAATAATAATCCGCAGGGTTATACAAATCAGGTACAGGGATTATTTAAAGTAATAGATAACCCTATAACAAGATATGGAACTGCCGGCGGGAACGTTAATGATCTGAAAGTAACATTAGAGGGCGATGTAGTAGATGCTGATTATCTGGTTCAGATACTTCACTATGATGAACACTACAGCGGTATGCAGGATCCTGTAACAGGAGAATGGAAAAACTATACTCTTGACGAGCTTGAAGAAAGAAACTGGATCACAGCTGCTGAAAAAGCAGAATTAGGAAGCAAGTTTCTGGACACTACACTAGGACATACTACAGATAACAGATGGTTTCAGTATGTAGAAAACAACAGTTCATGGAATCTGAAAGGTTCAAATGTCGTAGCTGTAAATATTCAGGCTCACAGCGGATATCAGGATGCCAATAGTATATTTATGAACAGAGGAGAAATAATAGGACTGAATGAAGCAAGTACTGTTAATAATCTTGTAGGAAAACAGGTTGCCTTTATGTTCACGGAAGGTGCGAGCCAGAGAAAACAAGAAGGTTTTGATAATACAGGACTGATAGAAATGAGAGCGCCTGAAAGTGTACTATTTTTAATGACAAATAATGCATATTCATATAATTACAGCGAATCACAAGACAGCAATGGAAATCATTATATAGATGAAAATCCGGGAAAACATATATTAATGAATAACGGCGATATGAAACTTTATGGAAATAATAATATAGGGGTGTATACACACAATGCCCCCCAGTTAGGTAAATATGAATCGGGATATTACTATTCAAATGGAACTTGGAATACATCAAAATCAATAAACAGTGGTTTGCAGAGAACAGAAATCAGATTATATAATCCTATAACTGTACTCGGAGATCAGAGTATAGGTGTAGATATAGAAAGAGAACTTAATTTTGCCAATTCTAAAATAAAGGTAGATGTGGGAACAGAAGATCCAAGACAGGCTGCGGCAAGCTCTACAGGGGTGGGCGGACTTGAAAACAGCGGTAATAGTGCCGGAGGAAATTCTGCATATACAGACAGTTCCGCAGGGATATATGTAAATATGACTAGTAATGTAATAAATTATAATAAATATATAGTCGATCAGATTAATCCAGCAAATAATGTAAATATAGGCGGAACAATGGTGGATAATGTCCAGTTTACTCTGTCAGACTATCTTCTGAATATTGGTAATTACTCAAGAGGAGGAGTAGGTTTAAGGGTAGAAGAGTACGGGGATGTTATTTTAGGAAATTCATCAGACTCTACTACAAACCATGAAATAAACCTTTTAGCTGGCAGTGAAGGAAATGCAGGAATATACATACGCGGATCTAATTCATCAACAATAACATATGAACCGGATCCGATCTGGAATCCGGGATATACAGAAACTATTGATGTATTAGGATTCATAGGGTCAAGAGTAGTAACTGACGGCATGACAATGAATATTGACGGAAATAAACAGGTAGGAGTCCAGCTGGAAGAATACGGATATTTTTACCATAAAAACGGAACTATAAATGTAAATGGAACAAACAATACAGGAATTGCAGTAAAGCTAAGAGGTACAGGAGAAGTAAGCGATACTGGAACGCTGGCAGTTTCGGCCGGGAATCTGGGTGTATATAATGAAAGTACATTTAATATGACAGGCGGAAGCATAACAGCAAGCGGAACAGAAGCTGTAGGAGTATACAGTGAGATAAATAACACTGATACCAACCTGAGCGGCGGAACTATAAAAGCTGAAAACGGCGGAATAGGACTCTATGCAGGTGCTAATTCAACAATAAATCTTAGTGAAGGAGTAAACTTAGTAGCCGGGAATAAAGGATTATTATTCTATAACTATGACGGCGGTATTGCTTCTGGAAAATACAGTGTAACAGGAAATGTAAAAGCTACAGTGGAAGAAGGCGGAATAGCTTTCTATCTGAAATACGGAACAAACCTTGAAAACTACCTGAATACTTCATTTACAGGGATATCAGGAGGAAGACTGGGATTAACAATGAAATCAGGGTCTATACTGTATATGCTTGAAGGAACAGGAAGTACACTGTCACTTACAACTCTTGACGGAATGGTTACACCTGTAATGGATCTGGCAAATAACGTAAGTATAAATACAGACAGTGCAGCTGACTATATACCGATATCTATGAATAAAGGTGCATTAATACTGGACAGAGACATTAATATGGACGGAAATGATCTTTATGAAAAAGCTCAGTTTGCCTTATTGTCAGTGACACTGAACAGCGGAAAAACAATGACTGGAAATCTGGAAAAACAAATAGGAATTGCACAGAGAAACTACGCAGGAAGTTCTGGAAGAAATGAAATAACACTAAAAAATGACGGATCAATAATTTTTAGCGGGGAAAAAGCCGTAGGAATGGCCGCTGATTATGGTCATATAGTAAATAATAATATAATAAAAACTACAGGAAATGATTCAGTAGGAATATATTCAGCTAACGGGTCGGTAACTGAAAATAACGGTGAGATAACAATTGCCGGTAATAACACAGCAGGAATATACGGGGCTAACTATCTTGACGGTATAACGACTTCAGTAGGTTTAGGTTATGGAGATGACAAAATCAATATAACAAATGCCGGTAAAGTAACAGCTGCAGGGCCGGGAAGAGTTTACGGCATATATGCTTCAAACAGAACAGGAACACAGGGAGATAATACAGTAACGCTTAACAGCGGATCAGATATAAATCTTCAAAATTCATCAGGCGGAATAGGAGTGTATATAAATAACGGAATTCTTAACGGAACGGGTGTACTCAGCGTAGGTTCCGACAGTATTGGAATATATGCTAAAGACAGTACGGTAAATCTTTCAGGATTAACTTTAAATATGACTGGAAATAACATACTAGGTTTCTATCTTGACGGAAATACAAACTTTAACGGTTCGGGGAATATAAATATTTCAGGAAATAATATAGCTGTGTTTAACATATTATCAAACGGAACATTTAACCAGAACTTTAATATATCATCAACAGCAGGTTCTACATATACAATAGGAAATGTAAAGAACGGAACATTCCATTATAATGGTACTGCTGATCTGGCAAGTAACGGAAGCCTTATAAACGGAAAAGATTCGGCTGTGCTTCTTGATACAGGTTCAACACTGGTGTCAACAGGTGATAATGTAATAGGTGCTGTGCTTGAGGGGCAGTATAATTCCACACTTCCAGGAGGATTTACATCAGGAATAGATGCTGAAAACAGAGGTACAATGGTACTTGGAAATAACTCGGCCGGTCTGTACGGAAGCAACGGAACAAGACTGAAAAATATTGGTTCAATATCACTGGGTGACAGCTCTATGGGACTTCATACAAATGGAATTGGTTCAAGTGCGTCAAATAACGGGAATATAGCATTAGGAAATCTGTCTGTAGGGATTTACGGGCAAAACAGCACAAATCTTGAAAACCTGTCAAATGGTGTAATTACAGGAAGTGGAAGAGAGACTGTAGGAATTTATGCTGACGGTTCAGCTCCTCTGACAATAGCAAATGACGGAAGAATAGAATTGAGCGGGGATAAATCAATGGGGATTTATTCAAAAGCTGACGGAGGAACATCTGTTACTAATAACGGATCAGTGATAATAGGAAACTCATCTGATAATAATAATCCGGGAGTAGGTATTTACAGCGGAAACTTAGCCGATACAGTAATAAATAACGGAACAGTATCAGCTGGAAATTCATCTGTAGGTATATATATAAACGGAGGAACTTTAAATCAGAATAATATTGTTAATATAGGTGATAACGGAACAGGAATATACGCAGCAGGAGGAACGGTAAACTTAAATGCCGGCTCATCATTAAATGTAGCGAATAATCAGTCAATAGGTGTTTATGCATTAAACGGAACAAATGTATCAAACAGCGGAATAATGACACTTGGAAATAACAGTTTCGGCTATGTGCTTAGATCAGGTTCAGTACTCACAAATAATGCTGATGTAACATCGGGTGACGGAAGTATTGTTGTCTTTGGAGACGGTGCAGGAAATATAGTAAATAACAATTCTGTTACACTGGGCGGATCAAACGGAGTAGCATTTTACACAGTAAACGGAGGAAATATACAGAATGGCGGAGATCTAACAGGGACAGCCGGAACAGCAAATGTAGGTATTTATAATGAAAACGGAATAATTAACAATACAGGTAAAATACGTGTAGGAGATTCTGTAATCAGGGATTTTGAAGATTCAGCAAAGAACAGTTATGCCATAGCAATATACGGGGACAAAACAGGAATAACAAATACAGGAGATATAGAACTCGGATATTACGGAGTGGGAATTTACAGTAAGGATAATAAAGAATCAGGACTTCCGACTGTAAACTCAGGTAAAATAACTTCAAGTTCAGAAGGTGCCATTGGTATATTCGTAGAAAACGGAGTGCTTCAAAATACAGGAGATATAGAACTTTCAGGAGATAATTCAATAGGAATTTATGCAAATAAAAAAGCAGAGATCAATAACAGCGGAACTATAATAATGGGCGGTAATGATTCAACAGCAATTTATATGAATATATTATCAACATTAAATAATACAGGTACTATCTACATAAACGGAAATGACAGCGAAGGAATAATCATGAAAGGCGGATCACAAATCCTGAATCAGGGAACAATAAATATTGGAGCCGGAGTAAGCGGTTCGGTTATGGTCTCATACGGGGAAACAAGTTATCCGGTACCGAGTATTATAAATGCAGGAGTAATAAATGTATCAGAGAATTTTGAGTTAAAAGGAATAGATATTTCTATAAAAGTAAATCCTGATACAATAACTGAAGCAACAGTAACTGAAGATCTCGGAGCATCATTTGTATCAGATGCAGTACAGTTCAATGCACCATCATTTAATACAACAGAGCCTATTGGAATACTGGGAGGATTCGCAGAAGGAACACATGCGGAAGTTTATAAATTCAAAGATGTATTTAATCCTATGACAACAGGAGGAGGACCGGATTCAGGACTTGTAAAAGTAAGAAGTAAGTCACTAACATGGTCTGCAACCCCTGTATTAAATGAAAGAGGAAATGTAGATATATGGATGCAGAAAATACCGTATGATAACTTTACAAGCGGATTATGGTATCAGGATTTCGGACTTGCACTTGATACAAAATATGTAGGTTCAACAGGAAATATGGGTCGTATATTTGATAAAATAGATCTTATAGAAACAGAAATGGATTTTAGAAAGACTATGTCAAGTCTCGCAGGAGATATATATTCAAATATGAATCAAAGAGAACAGACAATAGCGGATATATTTGAAGATTCACTGGGAATACTGCAAAATTCAAAAAATAATACTAAAGAAAATGTAAAGGTAAATGTAATTGCCGGAACAGGTAAATTAAAAGAAGATACAGAAGGGGTTCTCGGATATGATTATACTTCTACAGGAGTACAACTTTTGAGAGAAGTAGAGAGAACATATAAACATACATTCGGATACTCACTGGGATATCTTCATACAGGATTTGAATTCACAGACAGTAATGACAGTGAGGAAAAAGTAGATACAATTCAGTTAGGATTACATAATAAATATAATACAGATAACTGGATATTGAAAAATGATCTTACTGGAAGAGTAAGTTTCCATAATATGGAAAGAAACATAGACTGGACACATTCAGGAAAATCTGAAATGACAGCAAGATATGAAAGCTACAGTCTGACAAGTGACAATATACTCGGAAAAGAACTGGAGCTTGGAAAAAGAGCAAGTATAATGCCTTATGGAGGAGTTAAGGTAATGTACGGTGTAAGACCGACATTTAGTGAAAAAGGTCTTGAAGCACTGGAAGTAGACGGTAATGACGCATGGAGCGTAAAGCCGAAAGCAGGAGTGGAACTAAAAGGGGAATATCCTTTAGGAAGCAAAGAAAGCTGGAAGCTGAAAGGGTCTCTTGATTTATCATATGAGTACGAACTTGCTGACTTTAATGAAAGAGAATATGCACGACTTACAGCAGCGGAAGATTCTTATCATAAACTGGCAAAGCCGGAAGATGAAAAAGGAGCTTTCAGAACAAAAGCCACATTAGGAGTGGAAGTAGAAGACAGATACGGAGTATTCCTGACTGGGGAATATAAAACAGGTGATGTAGGAAAAGATGACTACAGAGCAGGAATTAACCTAAAAGCAGTATTTTAGGAAGCATATTAAAATAACAGGGACTGTTGTATTATTTATACAGCAGTTCCTTTTTGAGAAAAAGTATTTTTATTAATAAATGTAATGTAAATACTGAAGTTTTTTATATAGCCGTAATTACTGGTAAAGCAGGATAAAACAGGGTTTTTGATGCTCGAAGACAGTGATTTCCGTACAAAAAATAAAAAAATATAAAAATAAACGTGGAAATAAATAAAAATATATAGTATAATAGATAGTAAATGATAAATTTTAATAAAATGCATACTAGATCGACATCAGGCAGCAGCATTAACACAAAGATAAAAACTAACATATCTAAAATATTTTTATATTCCTTGACAAAGCTATGTTTTTTTATTATAATATCTTGTGAATTATATAAAAATATTTAAAAGATGTTGATTATATATATGTTTTATAGGAAGGAGAAGATTAAGAATGGCAGTACCTAAGAAGAGAACTTCTAAAGCTAAAAGAAATATGAGAAGATCACATGACGGAATTTCTACACCTAATATTATAATAGAGGCAGACGGAACAGTTAGAAGACCTCACAGAGTTAATCTTGAGACTGGTGTATACAAGGGTAAACAAGTAATTGAAATCCAAGATGATACTGAGTAAAATATTGAAAAATACATGAGGCAAGATATTAATCTTGCTTTTTTAAATATACAGATGTATAATAAAAAACCAGTGTTTTTTATCAGTTTTTAATTTGAAAAAATAAATACACATATATTAAAACACACTGAACTGTCTGATTTTTTGCTGTTTAGCCATGAACGGACAGAGGGTGCTGATGTTGTGCATAAAAATAATTTAGTAGGTGATAATATTGAAAATAGGTATATTGGGAATAGGGTCATATCTGCCCGAAAGAATTCTGACAAATAAAGAAATGGAATCTATCGTAGACACAACAGATGAATGGATTACTACAAGAACTGGTATAAAAGAGAGAAGAATAGCTGCAGATGATGAAGCAACTTCGGATCTGTCATATAAGGCAGCATTAAAAGCAATAGAAGATGCAGGAATTGATAAAGATGAAATTGAACTTGTGATAGTAGCCACAACAACACCTGATTACTCAATGCCTTCTACAGCAGCAATAGTTCAGGATAAGTTAGGAATAAAAAAAACTGCGGCTTTTGATATGGAAGCAGCATGTACAGGATTCGTATATGCATTGACTACAGGATACAGCTTTATCAAAGCAGGAATTTATAAAAAAGTCCTTGTCATCGGAGCAGATGTTTTTTCAAGAATCCTTGACTGGGAAGACAGAGGAACATGTATTTTATTTGGAGACGGAGCAGGAGCAGCCGTATTAGGTGAAGTGGAAACAGGAGGATATCTCGGAGGAGATCTTCAGGCTGACGGAGCAGGGGCTTTGGAACTGGTAGTGCCTTCAAGCGGCTCAAGAAAGCCGTTTAGAGAAGATGTTCTTACTAACAGAGAACAGTTTGTAAAAATGAACGGAAGAGAGATTTTCAAATTCGCAGTAAGAGCATTTCCAGAAACTTCGGAAGCTTCATTGAAGAAAGCAGGACTGGAAATAGAAGATATAGATTTATTTATACCTCATCAGGCTAATATCAGAATAATAGAATCTATAGCAAAGAGATTTAAGCAGCCTATGGAAAAATTCTATGTTAATCTGGATAAATACGGAAATACCTCAGCAGCAACAATACCAATTGCTATTGATGAAGCCAGAAACGAAGGGAAAATCAAAAAAGGGGATAAGCTTCTTCTTGTAGGATTTGGAAGCGGACTGACTTATGGTTCATGTGTTTTAGAGTGGTCTAAATAGTATTTTGCAGATTTGGGAAATTAATTAATTCATATTATGGTAGCGAATTTATCATAAAAATCTGACTGATGTTTTATAATAATATATAATAAAAAAGTAAATATTCAGAATGAATTTTTAGGAGGAACGTATGGGAAAGAAAATTTTTTTTGGAATAGGTTTAATATTATTAGGGATACTGTATGGATTACAGGTATTCGGAATGATAAACGGAGATACGATAAAATATATACTTAATTATCAGATAATTCTTATTTTGGTGGGGGTATTCGTAGGAATAGCCAAAAAGAAAACATCAGGATGGATAATAACAGGTGTAGGCGTGTATCTTTATATAAAAGAATTTTTTGAAGGATTTACTAATATAGGAATTACTGCGGGGCTGCTTATAGTAGGAACTGCTATTACAGTTTCAGGAATAATGGACAGAAGAAATAAAAATGAAAAAGCAAATGAAAATGTGAATATCAGCATAAAAAGCAGTAATATAAGCAAAGATGCCGAAGATATAGAGGAAGAAGACGATACCAAGGAGGAAACATGGGAAAAATAGCATTTGTATATCCGGGTCAGGGTTCACAGCAGGTAGGAATGGGACTGGATCTTTATGAAAATGCAGGGATAAAAAAAGATATAGACAATATTTTTGATTCAATAGATAATAAAGAGCTGAAGGAAGTTATGTTTAACGGACCTGAGGAAGAACTGAAAAATACCAGAAATGCACAGCCGGCAATAGCGCTGTTATCTGTAATTCTGACAAAGCTGGTTAAGGAAAAAGGGATAATTCCTGATTATGTGGCTGGTCACAGTCTGGGTGAATATACAGCATTATACGGAAGTGAAGTTCTTAGTGAAACAGATATAATGAAATTAATCTCTAAAAGAGGAGAAATAATGGCTGGTTCCGGAATAGAAGGAACTATGGCTGCGATTCTCGGACTGGAAGCCTCAGAAGTAGAGAAAATCTGCGGTGAGATAGACGGAGTTATAGAAGCGGTGAATTTTAACGATCCTAAACAGACAGTGGTAGCCGGAGATAAGAATACAGTGGAGGGTAATCTGGATACCTTTAAACAGAAAGGTGCCAAAAGAGCTATACTTCTTGCTGTATCAGGACCGTTTCACAGTTCGCTTATGAAACCTGTTGCTGAGAAAATAAAAGATGAGTTTTCAAAATTCACTTGGAATACTCCTAAATGTCCTCTTATTGCTAATACAACGGCAACTGAGCTTGAAAACACAGAAAATATACAAAATGAATTATTTAACCAAACTTTTGGTCCGGTAAAATGGGTTGATACAATAAACAAACTCGCTGAAAACGGAGTAGAAAAAATTTATGAGATCGGCCCGGGAAGTGTTCTGAAAGGTATGATCAAAAAAATAAACGGGAATATAGAAGTAGTTAATATTTCAAAACTGGAAGATTTAGAAAATTTATAATAAATAAAAACTGCATTTGACATAATATTGTTTTATGCAGTTTTTTTGTGATTTTTAAAATTTTTTATTTTTCGTTTTAAAACTGTCAGATTTTAAATCTGATTTTTTTTTGAAAACATTTTGAATATTTAGAAAAAAATATAGATAATATTTTATTTTATCTAGAAATTTCATGAAAAATATTTGTGAAAAATATCGGGGAATACACATATGAAAACTATTTTATGAAATTTTGTTCTAGATAAAATGATATTATATCTATAATTTAGGAAGAAGGTGAAGAAATGAAAGAAGAGATTTTCTGGAATTCAGATATAAAAGACATAAAAAAAGGGTATGTAGAAAATGAAGAATGCTTTGAATGCCTGTTATGCGGAATGAAAACCGAAAAAGGCATAATATATAAAGAGGATAATACACTTCGTGACGCGGAAAAAGAGATGAAGTTTCATATATCCAAAGTTCATGTATCTGTCTTTGATTATCTTATAAATCTGAATAAAAAATTAACAGGAATATCAGAACAGCAAAAAAAACTTTTGAAATTATTTTATCAGGGAAAAAATGATAAAGAAGTGCAAAAAGAAACAGAAACCGGGAGTATGTCTACTATCAGAAACCATAGATTTACACTAAAGGAAAAAGAAAGACAGGCGAAGGTATTTTTATCAGTAATGGAACTTTTGAGAGAAAGAGACCAAAATGCTGCTAAATTTATAGAACCACATAAAACAGCAAGATTCGTAGATGACAGATACAATATAACAGTAGATGAAAATCAGAAAATGCTGGAAAAATTCTTTGAATTTCAGGACGGGAAAGCTGTGAAGCTGAAAAGATTTCCCGGAAGGGAAAAGCAAAGAGTAGTCGTAATAAGGGAGCTTTCCAAAAGTATAGAATCAGGAAAAAAATATTCTGAAAAAGAAATAAACAGTGTAATAAAAAAATTCTTTGATGATTATGTAACACTGAGAAGATACCTTATAGAATACGGTTTTCTGGATAGAAAAAAAGATGGAAGCGAATATTGGTTGAAATAAATATGCAAAAATGATATAATCTTTCAGTATGAAATTTAACGCATTATGAAAGTCGCTTTATATGTTGATATTCGGAAGTAATTCTGTATTATCTGTGATAATTATAAAAATATAGGTAAAAGCAGTTTTATCCTGTAATACCATATATTTTTTATATATTATTTGGATAAATATCGCTTGATTTATTAAAATGACTTTGCTATAATGCTAACATGGAGGTGGATTGTATGTTAGATAAAATAAAAACAATAGTTGCAGAACAATTAGGTGTAGATGAAAGCCAAGTAACAGAGGATGCATCTTTTATAGATGATTTAGGAGCTGACTCATTAGATACAGTAGAATTGATTATGGCTTTTGAAGAAGCATTTGACGTGGAAATTCCTGATGAAGATGCACAAAAAATTAAAACTGTAAAAGATGTAATTGATTATATTGAGTCAAAATAATATAGTTATCTAAGTAGAGGGGAAAAAAACACCCCTTTTTTTAATAATTGTACGAGTGTTATTTTTTCGGCGGGAATTTTTTGACGGGAAAATATAAAAACAGGCAGTTTAAATTTTTGAAAGTTTAATAAATATGCCGATTAGAGGTTATTTTTAGAATAATGATATTATAACAAAGATTATTTTATTTGAAAAAAAAACCAAAATAAAGTAAAATATAGTGAAATATAATTTTTGGTGAGGTGAAAAATGAGACGAGTAGTTATTACCGGAGTTGGGCTAATAACAGCTTTGGGAACTGGTACGGAAAAAACATGGAACTCTTTGTTGAACGGAGACTGCGGAATTAACACAATAGAATCTTTTGATACTAGCGATCAGTCGGTTCATATAGCAGCAGAAGTGCGTGATTTTAATCCGGAAGATTACATAGAAAAAAAGGAATTAAAAAAACTGGGAAGATTTTCGCAATTTGCAATTGCTGCTTCCAAAATGGCACTTGATGATGCAAAACTGGATATAAATGAATCTAATGCAACAAGAGTTGGTGTTATTATAGGTTCCGGTATAGGAGCTCTTGAAGTTATAGAAACTGAAATCGGAAAAATGATAGAAAAAGGACCTAAAAGAATATCTCCTTTTTATATACCGGCAGTTATTACAAATATGGCATCAGGAAATGTATCTATATATACAGGGGCGAAAGGGCCTAACAAAGCAATAGTAACAGCATGCGCATCAGGGACACACTCTATAGGTGATGCTTTCCAGACTATTTTACTTGGAAAAGCAGATGCTGTAATTGCAGGAGGATCGGAAGCTACAATAACAAGAAGTGGAATCGGAGGATTTGCCAGTATAAAAGCATTATCGAATAACCCGGATCCTAAAAAAGCTTCAAGACCGTTTTCTGCAGACAGAGACGGATTTGTAATGGGTGAAGGTGCAGGAATATTAATAGTGGAAGAACTGGAACATGCATTAAAAAGAGGTGCTAAAATATATGCAGAGGTAGTAGGATACGGAGAAACCGGAGATGCATATCATATGACAGCGCCTGAAGAAAGCGGAAACGGAGCAGCACGTGCAATGCAGATGGCTTTGGAACAGGGGAATATTAATCCTGATGAAGTAGACTATATCAATGCACACGGTACGTCAACACCGTTAAACGACAAAATTGAAACACGTGCAATAAAAACTGTGTTTGGCGATCATGCAAAAGAACTTGCAGTTAGTTCTACAAAAGGAGCTGTAGGGCATCTTTTAGGAGGAGCAGGAGGAGTAGAAGCAGGATTCCTTGCACTTGCAATACATGAAGGTATTATGCCTCCTACAGTAAATTATGATAACCCTGATCCTGACTGTGATTTATATTATGTTCCTAATAAATCAGAAAAGAAGGAAATAAGATACGGGATATCTAATACACTTGGATTTGGCGGACATAATGCAGTAATAGCGCTAAAAAAGTATGAAAAATAGTAGTACAATAGAAGTAAGTTTTTTAGAGAGCCAAAATGTCTTATTTTAGGCTCTCTGATGAAACTATTTTTATCATTAATAAAAAACTACAGGAGGTGTAATAAAATGGATGATTCAAAATTAAGAGAATTAATGGAAAAAATCGGATATGAATTTGATGATATTAAGCTTTTAAAAGAAGCATTGATTCATCGGTCATATGCAAATGAACATGGTGAAATAGAGAATATAAATAACGAAAGGCTGGAATTCCTCGGGGATGCGGTACTGGATTTGATATCAACAGAATATATATACACAAAAGAGAAAGATGATAACGAAGGTGATCTTGCTAAGCTGAAAAGTAGAATAATCAGTGAACCTATATTTTCTGCCGTTTCAAAAGAAATAGCACTTGGAGAATATCTTTTTTTGAGTAACGGTGAAGAAATTACCGGAGGACGTGACAGAAAGTCTATACTGGGCGATGCTTTTGAAGCACTGATAGGTGCTATATTTATGGACTCAGGATTTGATGAAGCAAAAAGAATAGCCCTTAAATATCTGAAAGATAAAATAGATAATATAGATGATCTTGAAGAGCTTAAAGATTATAAAACACTTTTACAGGAACTTTTCCAAAGTAAGTTTCACATTATACCCAATTACGAGATTCTTTCAGAAAAAGGACCTGATCATAATAAAAAATTCGAGATAGCAGTAAAATTAAAAGATGAAATAGTAGGCATAGGAACAGGAACAAGCAAAAAAGAAGCAGAGAAAAATGCCGCTAGAGAGGCTTATTTTTTATTCAAAAAATAATTTATACCTTTATCTGTGTGTATGTCAGATATAGAGTTAAGGGCATAAAACCAAATAAGGAGATTCCATGAAAAAAACAGCAGTATACCCAGGGAGTTTTGATCCTATAACAAAAGGTCATATAGACATCATAAAGAGAAGTGCCAAATTGTTTGATGAATTAAAAATAGGAATTTTGATTAATTCGTCGAAGAAAAACTGGTTTACAATAGAAGAGAGAATAGAGCTGGTAAAAAGAATACTTAAAGAAGAAAATATAGAAGCTGAAGTATTGAGTTTTATGGGTTTAACAGTGGATTTTATGGCAGAACAAAATGCTGATATACTGGTAAGGGGACTAAGAGCAGTTTCAGACTATGAATATGAGCTGCAGTTTACTCTGACTAATACTATATTAGCAAAACAACCATTTGAAACGTTATTCTTTACGGCGCCGAGAGAATATCTGTATTTGAGTTCCAGTCTGGTAAAAGAAGTAGCCTTAAACAGCGGGAGACTGGATAAATTTTTACCGGAGGTTATCATAAAAGATATAGAGGAAAGAGCCGAAAGAATTAGAAAAGGATAAGATATGGCGGCAAAATCAGGATATATTTGTTCCGAATGTGGATATACAAGCAGAAAATGGCTGGGAAAGTGTCCTAATTGTGAATCGTGGGGAACTTTTGAAGAGGAAGTGGATATAAAGAAAACACTTTCGAAAATATCAGCAGAAGATGTAGAATTAATAAGGCTCGAAGAGATAGAACTAGGCAAAGAATTCCGTATGGTAACTAAATTCAGTGAATTTGACAGAGTTCTGGGCGGCGGGCTGGTAAAAGGAGAGGTAGTTCTTATAAGCGGAAATCCCGGAATCGGGAAGTCCACTTTTTTGCTGCAATTAATTGATGAATATTCTAAAACCGGAAACGTTTTTTATATATCTGGTGAAGAGTCTCTAAGGCAGATAAAACAGCGTGCAGACAGACTTGGGGTAAAGAGTAAAAGTCTGTATCTCGCGAATGAAACGAATTTGGAAAAGATAGAATCAATAATTTTAAAAGATAATCCTAAGATTGTTGTGATAGACTCTATTCAGACACTATATTCAGAGAATGTAAATTCAATACCGGGAAGTGTAACGCAAATTAGGGAAACAACACTGAAAATAATAGAACTGGCAAAAAGCAGGGAGATATCTTTTTTTATAGTAGGACATATAACTAAAGACGGAAAGGTAGCCGGCCCTAAACTTTTGGAACATATGGTGGACGCGGTTGTTCAGATAGAAGGCGAGGAAAATAATTTTTACAGAATTATAAGAACTCTGAAAAACAGATTTGGTTCTACGAATGAAATATCAATCTTTGATATGAAAGAAGACGGGATAAGTGAAATTACAAATCCATCGGAATTCTTTATAGGAGAAAGAGAAGAAAAAAATGTAGGAAGTATAATAACACCTATATTGGAAGGAAGCAGGGTATTTTTATTTGAGGTACAGTCTCTGCTGACTAACACAACATTCGGACTTCCCCGCAGGATAATCGAAGGCTATGATAAAAACAGGGTAGAAATATTAGGAGCCGTTTTGAGTAAGTTTCTGAAACTGGATCTGAGCTCAAAGGATATTTTTATAAATATTCCCGGAGGGCTTACGCTAAAAGACAGAAGTTCTGATCTGGCAGTAATTTTTTCACTGATTTCTTCTATAAATGCTCTGGCAGTAAGCCAGAAAATAGCAGCAGTAGGTGAGTTAGGATTACGAGGAGAGATTCGACGGGTTGCTTTTATAAAAAACAGAATAAAAGAGTTGGAAAGACTGGGCTTCAAAGGTGTCTATCTTCCTACGGCAAATAAAAAAGATTTAGAATCCGAAGATTTTAAAATAAAACTTATTTACCTGAAGAATATTGAGGAGTTGATAGAGAGGGTGAAAAAATAATGACAAGAAAAGAGATATTAACCGGAATATTTTCCTTAGTCGCACCTGGAACATTATTAAGAGACGGTTTAGGCAGAATACAAGAAGCAGGATTGGGAGCACTGATAGTAGTAGGAGACGAAGAGAATCTGAAATATATGATAGATGGGGGATTCAATTTAAACGTGGATTTTACTCCGCAAAAATTATATGAGCTTTCCAAAATGGACGGAGCAATAATGATATCCGAGAATTTAAGAAAAATTTCGTATGCCAATATTCAGCTTCAGCCAAAGGCTACTATCCATACAGATGAAAGCGGAACGAGACACAGAACCGCAGACAGAGTGGCTAAGCAGACAGGTAATCTGGTACTGGCTGTATCTGAAAGAAGAAATAAAATTACTATATACAAGGGTAGTTTTAGATATGAAATTTTGGACATGAAGGATATACTGGCTAAAACAAGTCAGGCTTTAATGGCTCTTGAAAAATATGCAACAGCAATACATCATCACTTAACTAATCTTACAATACTTGAGTTTGATAACATGGTTACTGTTAATGAAGTGGTGGAAGGAATAAAAAAATACGGTCTTTTATACAGAATAACCGATGAACTGGATGAATATATTCTGGAACTCGGGAGTGAGGGACGTCTGATAGTGCTGCAGTATGAAGAACTGATGCAGGGTATAAAAGAAGACCTCTATGATCTTATAAGAGACTATAATAACAGTGAGGAAACTGTGGATAAAATATTCGGCGATATTAGAAAACTGAATAAGGAAGAACTGCTGGAACTGGGGAAAATCGCACATATAATGGGATTCGGGAAAGCATACAGCAACTTTGACAAGAGAATAACGCCGAGAGGATACAGAATACTGAGCGAAATCAAAAGAATAACAAAAAAAGATATAGAATTATTAATAAAAGCTTTTAATGATTTGCCGGAGATTCTGGATGCCACATCTGAAGATATATCAAAAATAAAAGGAATAAGCAAATTCAAGGCAAGTTCCATTGTAAGAGGACTGAAGAGACTGAGAAATACACTAATAATGGAAAGATAGTTTAGGAGGAAAAAAGTGGATAAAAAAGTAGTAGTAGGCGGACAGGCTGTCATAGAAGGAGTTATGATGAGAGGGCCTAAAGCAATAGCAACAGCTGTAAGAAGAAAAGACGGAACAATAGTATATAGAAAAAAAACACTTGATGAAAAAAAGAATAAATGGTTTAAAATGCCTTTTGTCAGAGGAGTTCTTGCATTATTTGATGCAATGGTAGTAGGAACAAAAGAGCTTATTTTCGCCTCAAATCAGGCAGGCGAAGAAGAAGAACAGTTAAGTGACAAAGAGGTAATGGGAACTGTTTCTATGTCTCTTATTATAGGAATAGGAGTATTTATGGTTATTCCTTCACTTGTAGGCGGACTGGTTTTTAAAGATAATAAATTAATGGCGAACATTGTAGAAGCAGTAATCAGACTTGTAATGTTTCTTGGATATATATGGGGAATCTCGTTTTTCAAAGATGTAAGAAGAGTTTTTGAATATCACGGGGCTGAACATAAGTCAATCTACAATTATGAAATGGAAAAAGCCCTTGAAGTGGGAAATGCCAAGTCATGTACAAGATTTCACCCTAGATGCGGTACAAGCTTTCTGCTTTTAGTTATGTTTATAAGTATAATAGTATTTTCAATTGTGGACTTTATATTTCCGGTACCGGATAATAAATTTCTTCTGATTATTTACAAAATATTTACAAGAATTCCTTTTGTACCTGTAGTAGCGGGGATTTCATTCGAAATTCAGAGATGGACAAGCTATCACCTGAATAGTATAATTGGTAAAATGATAGCAGGGCCGGGGCTTCTTCTACAGAAAATAACTACAAAAGAACCTGATGAAAGTCAGCTTGAAGTAGCACTCGTAGCACTGAAAGTAGCTTTAGGAGAAGAAGTAACTAATGCAGTGGAAGTGGAAAGATAAGTCTGCTCTGAATATTAAGGAGATAGTATGGGGAAGAAAAGTGTATATTTATGCCTTTTAGCAGTAGTAATATTTTTTTTTACAGGGTGTGAGGTCTTGAGGACAGCTTTGCATCATGATTACAAAGTAAATAAATATAATAAAACAGAAAATAAAGAATATGTAGTAGTATTTCACGGAATATACGGAACAGAAAAAGATATGAAACCAATAGCAGAAATGCTGGAAAGTAAAGATTATAATATAATAAGTATTCAATATCCCACAAACAGCGACAGCGTAGAAACAATTACCGAAAAATATATAAAACCTGTTGTGGAAGATCTGGAAAAAGACAGAAAGATTCACTTTGTGGTACATTCCATGGGAAGCGGGATATTAAGATATTATTTGAAAAATAACAGTATGGAAAATCTGGGTAAAGTAGTGTTCATTTCACCGCCAAGCCACGGAAGCGCACTTGCGGATCATGTGATATCCAAAGTGCTGAAAGATCCGTTAGGGGAAGCAGTGTTTCAGTTTAGTGTAAAAGATGACAGTTTTGTTAATAAGCTGGGAGATCCTGATTACGAATGTTATGTATTAATTGGGAATAAAACCAATAATCCGCTGTATTCAGCCATGATACCCGGAAAAGACGACGGAATGGTGCCGCTTGACAGTTCGAAGCTGGATTCCTGTGCATATAAAGTCGTGGATAAGACTACACATACATCAATACTGAAAGATAAAAGAACATTCGATGAAATAGAAAATTATCTGAAAAATTAATAATATAAATGCAGAAAATACTTTTTTGAGGAGATTATCCCTGAAAAGTATTTTTTTTATGTTATATTTTTATTTTATAAATAGCTGATTTTGCTGGGAAAATTAGAGCAATGGAAGAATTTTAGCATGATGTATAAAGAAAATTTCTGGAAATATTCAAAATATATATCATTCGAGTTATTTATTGACAAGATAGATAACAATATGTTATATTTATGGAATAAAAGTAAAAGGCTTTTGCCAGTATCCAAGATTAGGCGTTTTTTTCGGAAAAATTCCTATGAGCATATTGTAAACTGTTTTTGGTTTACTCATTGAGACTGGTTCAATCAGTCTTTTTTTATAAAATTATATATAGGAGAGGGTAGCACATGACTGGGAAAACCAGAATTTTGATAAAAATGCTGATCTTTATAGTGTTATTAGCATTGATATTTAAAACAATCGATTTGAGTTTCCTGAAAAAAAGCGACTGCATCTTTTTACTTCAGGGATTATGGGTAACTGTACAGATAACATTCTGCGGAGTACTTCTAGGTGTAATACTTGGAACTCTGCTTGCATTTTTGAGGTATTTGAATAATCCCGTTATTGATACAATTATAGAAGAATATGTGGATATACTGCGTGGAATACCAGTAACAATACAGCTTCTTATATTTGCTTATTTTATTTTAAGCGGAGTTATTCAGTCAAAATTTCTAATTGCAGTAATTGGTTTTGGTATAAATAGTTCGGCATATGTTTCTGAGATAATAAGGTCGGGAATAGAAAGTCTGGATAAAGGACAGATGGAAGCAGCAAGAGCGTTGGGAATGCCTTATTCTATGTCGATGTTCGAGATAATAATACCGCAGGCTGTAAGAAATATTCTTCCGGCATTAATAAATGAATTTATAGCCTTATTTAAGGAAACATCAGTAGTAGGGCTGGTACTTATAAATATGTATGATCTGACTTTTGCAAGTAAGGCACTGCAAAGTAAATATTATAAACCTGAACCGTATATCCTTGCAGGAATAATATATTACATTTGTGTAAAACTATTTTCAATTTTTGCTGGCAGTCTGGAAAGGAAGTTGAAAAAATGATAGAAATCAAAGGTTTATATAAAAATTTCGGCAGTCTGGAAGTACTGAAAGATATAAATAAAACTATAAATAAAGGCGAAGTGGTAGCTATAATCGGACCCAGCGGAAGCGGGAAATCTACTCTTCTAAGATGTATAAATCTTCTTGAAACACCAACTAAAGGAGAAATTTTAATTGAAGGAACGAATATACTTTCCTCAAAATCAAATGTAAATAAAATCAGACAGAAAGTGGGAATGGTTTTTCAGCATTTTAACCTTTTTCCGCATAAAACAGTATTACAGAACCTTACTTTGGCTCCAATGAAACTGAAAAAAATGTCAAAAGCCGAGGCTGAAAAAACAGCAATGGATCTTTTGAGAAAAGTAGGGCTGGAAGAGAAAAGAGATGTTTATCCGAATACACTTTCAGGAGGACAGAAACAGAGAGTAGCAATAGCAAGAGCTCTTGCCATGAATCCGGAAGTAATATTATTTGATGAGCCTACATCAGCATTAGATCCTGAAATGATAGGGGAAGTTCTGGATGTAATAAAAAAACTTGCCCATGAAGGAATGACAATGCTTCTTGTGACACATGAGATGGGATTCGCAAGAAATGTAGCCAAAAGAGTAATATTTATGGATGAGGGAAGAATAGTAGAAGATGAAAATCCTGAAAAAATATTTACTAATCCTGAACATGAGAGAACAAAAGAATTTTTGAACAAAGTATTAAATCATTAAAAAAAATTATAATATAAAAATTTGAGAGGAGAAACAAATGGAAAAAACATTATTTTTATTGAGTCTTATGCTTTTATTCATACTAAGCTGCGGTTCTAAACAGGAAGCTGCAACTGCTGATGGAGGAGACAAGGCTGCTGACGGAAAAGAAAAAGTATTACGTGTAGGGACTAACCCAGAATTCAAACCGTTTGAATATGTAGGTGAAGGCGGAAAAACAGAAGGTTTTGATATAGATCTTATGAATATGATCGGTGAAGAGCTTGGGTATAAAGTAGAGTGGAAAACAATGGCATTTGACGGGCTTATTCCTGCACTTAAGAATAACGAAATTGATGCAATAATAGCCGGTATGAGTGTTACTGAAGAGAGAAAAGCAGCAGTGGATTTTAGTGATGAGTATTATATCTCAAAGTTTGCCTATGTAAAACTAAAAGGTGATACATCATTAAACAGCATTGATGATATGAAAGATAAGAGACTTGGTGCACAGTTAGGGACTATTCAAGAACAGGAAGCTAAGAAAAATAGTGAAAAAACTGTTGTTAACGAAGCTATAACTTCATTAATCCTTGAATTAAAAAATAAAAATCTTGATGCTCTTGTACTTGAAGATGTAGTAGCAAGTGCTTATGTAAGTGAAAATCCCGAACTTGAAATTTTTGCCACTAAAGATATGACTGATAATGGAGGAACAGCTATTGCTTTTGATAAAGGTAAAAATGCAGAGTTAATCAAACAGGTAAATGAAACTATAAAAAAATTAAAAGAAAACGGAAAATATGACGAATTATTGAAGAAATATAATTTGAAATAGTTTATTATAAAGAAATACAAAAAGCCCTTGATTTTTCAGGGCTTTTTTGTAATAATGGGAACTTTTTGGGAATTAAGCATGTTAAAACTCATTACAGTCAGAATAGATTATGTTTCTTACTGTCATAAAATTACTTTTATTTATTTTTTTATATTCTTCAATGTATTTTCCTATGAGTTCATTCTTTTTTGAACTCCCTGTATAGAAACTGCATTGTTTCAGAGACTTGTTTTTCAGTACAGGAATAACAGATTCCGGCATAAACTTAGACGGGCAGCAGGAAAAAGATGCACTTTCAAGATTTTTGACGTATTCCAGCGGAGAAATATCTGTAAGCGACTTCATATCATCAAATAAAATGTGTTTTAAATGATTATGTTCTGACAAATCCGGTATATAATCAATATTTCGCAGGCAGGATAATTCCGCAGCAGTGAGATTCGGCAGCTTAGCAATAAGTTCTATATCTGTAAATTTAGTAATTCTAAATAACTGTAATGCCTTGATTGTTTTATTGCCGTATAATTCGGAAAAATCATGAGTATTCCCCCAATGTATCTTTAGTGATCTTAAATTTTTTATATCATTTAAGAATGCTGTGCTTTCAAGTGTAATTCCTTTTAACATAAGACTTTCAAGCATTGGAAGATTTACTATGGAATGTATATTTTTTTTGTAACCGTGAAGATAGAGAACTTTTAACTATTTGAACCGCTTTAATAAAGATATGTCAAACGAAGATTTCTTTGTTTCCATTGAAAACTGTTCCAGCTTATCTGAAATTTCTGGTATAAAGCTGAAATTATCCAGCAGATAAACATTTAACCGAAGACTTTTCAGATTTTTTAGATATTTCAGCGAAGAAATATTATCAGTATTTTCTGTGTAATCAATACTTAGCTTCTCAATATTCGGTAAATATTTTAGAAAAGATAAATCAAGATTTTTTTTATTATAGCTGTATAAACGAAAGCCTGTCTTTGGAAATTTTGAAAAATATTGTTCATTCAAAGCTGTAAGTGTCTCGCGGGAGGGAATGTCATTAGTCTGAATTCTGTCAAATACACCTATTTTTATTATTTCATTTAGTTCTCTGCCGGTAAGACCGCCTTTGAGATCAATAAAATTGATCTTATCACCGGAAGCATTATAAGAAACTGAATACCCCATAAATAAATATTTCCTTTCTAGATATTATAAATAATTAAAAATCATATCTGATAAATAACTGAGACTTTTTAATTTATTATATCAGTAAAATAAAATGAAATAAAGCTGTAATACTTTTATAATAAAAAAATCGGGAATTTGTGATATAATTGTATAGTTATATACTTTAACCAAAATACTGATTATTATAATAAATAAACTTTTAAGAAATATGCATAAAGGAGAAAAATATGGATAAACCAATGGTGGTAAAAGTAGTGGGGATAATAACGCTTATACAGCTGGGGATGAGTACCCTGATAGCTCTGATCGGCGGTTTCAGGGTAGAAAATAGCGAAATAAACGGAGGTTACGCAGTATTGGCAGTGATTATTATTTCTGCGATTATTATGGTTGCCGCGTCAATACTTTTATTAAAAGGAAACAGGTACGGAAGAATAATTTATCTTATAGGTACTATTATGACTCTTACAGGAAATGTAGCAGCGAGAGGTGTGGAATTCGGGCTTCAGGCTTCGCTTATACCGTTGTTGTTTACAGTTTTATTGTATGCGAAAAAATCTGCAAGAGAATATTACAAAGAGATAAAATAAATATTTCATAATTAATGTTCAACAGGAAAAGTAATTGTTTATTTGTAAAAAGGGCTGATTTATGATATAATTTTTAGGTTAAAAATAATGAAAATGAAGGAGCAGGTAATGTTTCAGAAATTAGATGATGTAGTAAAAAAACACGAGGAACTTACACAATTATTAATGGATCCAGAGGTGACAAGCGATCCTAAAAAAATAATGGAATATAACAAAGCATTAAACAGTATAAATGATGTAGTGGAAAAATATAAATACTATAAGGATAAAAGAGAAGAACTGACTTCATTAAAAGAAGATCTGAAAAATGAAAAAGACAGTGAAATGAAGGATATGATTCAGGAAGAAATAAAAAACGTAGAAGAAGAGATACCAAATATAGAAGAAGATCTGAAAGTACTTCTGCTGCCTAAAGATCCTAACGATGAGAAAAACGTAATTATGGAAATAAGAGCAGGAGCAGGGGGAGACGAGGCGGCATTATTTGCATATGACGTTTTCAGAATGTTCTCTAGATATGCTGAAAGAAACAGATGGAAAGTGGAAGTAATAGACAGAAATGATATAGGTGTAGGCGGATTAAAAGAGATAGTATTCCTGATACAGGGAAAAGGAGCCTATTCCAAGCTGAAATATGAAAGCGGCGTTCACAGGGTGCAGAGAGTACCAGATACAGAATCTTCAGGGAGAATACATACATCTACTATTACAGTAGCCGTGCTTCCTGAGATAGACGATGTAAGTCAGGTGGAAATAAATCCCGGTGATCTGAAAGTAGATACATACAGAGCGAGCGGAGCCGGCGGACAGCACGTAAATACCACTGATTCAGCTGTAAGAATTACTCATATTCCTACTGGCATAGTGGTAACTTCACAGGATGAAAGATCGCAGCTGAAAAACAGAGACAGAGCAATGAAGGTGCTTGCTTCTAAGATTTATGAAATGGAAGTGGAAGAACAGAGAAAAACTGTAGAAAGCGAAAGAAGAATACAGGTAGGTTCCGGAGACAGATCAGAAAAGATCAGAACATATAATTTTCCTCAGGGAAGAGTAACAGATCACAGAATAAAGCTTACATTGCATAAATTAGATCAGGTTCTCGACGGTGATCTGGTAGAGATGATAGATGCATTAACAGCGTACGCACAGGCGGAACTTTTGAAGGCAGTCGGTGAGAATGAATAAGTTAATTGATATATTGGAAAAATCCAAAAAATATCTTGAAGACAATAAAGTAGAAAACCCAAGAATAGAAACTGAGCTAATCCTATCACAGGTCTTAAATCTGGATAGGATTATGCTTTATGCATATTTTGACAGGGAACTGAATGATGATGAAGTATCTGAAATAAGAGCTCTGTTGAAAAGTAAAATAAATTCCGGGGAAATTCCGGGGAAAAATGATGAAATAAGTATGAAAACACTTATGGATCAAAGTATAAAATATCTGGAAAACCACCAGATAGAAGAAGCAAGACTAACAGTGGAACTTATCTTTTCCTATGTGCTTTCTGTTGACAGAATGATGCTCTTTACCAAGTATGCTGTGCAGCCTGAGGAAGAGAGCAAGAATAAAATAAGAAATTTACTGAAATTAAGGGCGAAGGACAAAATACCTCTCCAGTATCTTCTGAATGAGGAAGAATTCTACGGAAGACCTTTTTATATAAATAAAGGAGTTTTGATTCCGAGAAATGAAACTGAGATAGTAGTAGAAAGAGCCTTGGAAGAGCTGAAAGGCATCACAGCACCGAATGTTCTGGACATAGGTGCAGGAAGCGGAGTAATCTCAATAACTATTGCCAAAGAAAAAACTGATTCCAAGATTCTGGGTGTGGATATATCAGATAATGCTTTGGAAATAGCAAATAAAAATAAGAGTCTGCTAAAAGCCGACAATGTAAAGTTTTTGAAGTCTAATTTATTTCAGGAAGTAAATTATCATAATTTTGATATGATAATTTCTAATCCCCCTTATATTCCAAAATCTGAGTATGATACACTGAGTGATGACGTAAGAATGCATGAACCGGAAGAAGCACTTATGGCTGAAAATGAAGGATTGTTTTTTTACTACGAAATAAGCAAAAGTGCTGTAGATTACTTGAAAAACGGCGGAAAACTTATATTTGAATGCGGATATAACCAGGCAGAAATAATAGAAAATATAATGAAAGAAGCCGGATATAAAAATATAGAAATATTCAAAGATCTGAACGGAATAAACAGAGGTATCACAGGATGTATTTTTAAAGAGGAATAATGTTTTTTCAATAAAAGATACGATTATTAAAAAAAAACAATCATATTTTAATTAAATAAAATTCTATATTATTTTTTATTAAATTGTAAAACATGACTTGGAAGTCATAAAATTTGTTTTTTATTAAAGAATAAAAAACAGACTAATGAGTCATTTTTATGTTATAATGTATGGACAGAGTAGAAATATTAGTTTAGGAGGTACAGATGAAAAAATTGTTTATGATTTTTGGCTTTTTAGCTGTTGTTATATGCTTTCCGGTAAAAACATATGCTATCACAAGATATATTATAAATAATGGAAAAGTTTATTATCAGCGTCTTAAATTCAGGGACGAAATGACAGAAGCAGATGCTCAGACATTCAAAAATCTGGATTATTTTTATGCGAAAGATAAAAACTATGTTTATTATGAGGGAGACAAACTTCTGGGGGTAGATCCGCTGACTTTCAGAATACTGGATTACAGCTATACCAAAGATAAGGACAAGGTTTATTACTACAGAACAGCTTTGGGAAATGTAGATCCTGCCACATTTAAAATACTGGACTACTATTATACCAAAGATAAAAATAATGTATATTATCTGAGAGATACTTTGAGCGGAGCTGATATACCGTCATTTAGAGTATTAAGATTCAGCTATGCAAAAGATAAAAATAATGTTTATTATCACGGGAATAAAATAGAAAATGCTGATCCAGCTACATTTAAAATACTGGATATAGATTATGCAAAAGATAAGAATCATGTATATTATACAGGAAAAGTCATTAAGGATGGGAATCCTGCCGATTTTGAGCTGATAGAGCCAAACTGGTATTTATTTTACAGATAGGTTTTATCATAAACAGGCCGTTTTTTAGAACGGCTTTTTTTCTTGAAATAAATAATGTAAAAATACATTTTTAATATATTTTAATAAGGAAAATGTGTTATAATATAAAAGATTCTAAAATAAAACAGTGTAAGCAGAAACACAAGGAGAAAAAATGAAACTATCAGATTTTGATTTTGATCTGCCTGAGAATTTAATAGCGCAGAATGCCGTAGAGCCGAGAGATCACTCAAAGTTAATGGTACTTAATAAAGAAAAACAAACTATAGAACATAAAAAGTTTTATAATATATCAGATTATCTGAAAAAAGGAGATGTACTGGTAGTAAACAGAACAAGAGTCATTCCGGCAAGATTATTCGGGAAAAAGGACACAGGAAGTGTTCTTGAGTGTTTTTTATTAAAACGTCTTGATTTAAACACATGGGAAGTCCTTTTGAAACCTGCTAAGAAGCTTAAAATCGGGCAGAGATTGATTTTTCTTGAAGGTAAGCTGGAAGCAGTGCTGAAAGAAATAAAAGACGACGGGAACAGAATTCTGGAGTTTATATATAACGGAAGCTTTGAAGAAATATTGGACGAACTGGGAGAAATGCCTCTTCCGCCTTATATTACTGAAAAGCTGAAAGATAAAAACAGATATCAGACAGTATACGCAAAAGAAGGAGAGTCAGTGGCAGCACCTACAGCAGGACTGCACTTTACAAATGAGCTTTTAGAAAAACTAAAGGATTCAGGAGTAGAGCTTACTGAGATATATCTGGATGTGGGGCTGGGAACATTCAGACCTGTACAGGTAGAAAATGTACTGGAACACAAAATGCATTATGAAAAATATCATATTCCCAAAGAAAGTGCCGAGATTATTAACAGGGCGAAAAAAGAAGGAAGACGTATTGTCGCTGTGGGAACTACCACGGTGAGAACACTGGAATCTTCAAATGACGGATCAGAAGTGATTCCCGGTGAGGGTGAAACAGATATATTCATTTACGGGGACTATAAATTCAAAATAGTAGATGCTTTGATCACAAATTTTCATCTGCCTAAGTCAACTCTGCTGATGCTTATATCAGCATTTGCAGAAAAGGATTTTATTTTCAGGGCATATGAAACGGCTATTTTGGAGAAATACAGATTTTACAGCTTTGGAGATGCTATGTTTATATATTAATATTCAGATAAAAAATAAATTTATATCAGGTGTTTTATGAATAAGATAAAAAAATATATTTTGAATCTAAAAAGTACAAAAATAAGAGAGTTATCAAAGATAATTCTGGAAGAAAAATATGATGAATTTGAAAAATATATCAATTTGTTCTATGAAGACAGGAAAAAATATTTGGCTGATATATTGAAAGACAGGGAAGTATTCGGAAGTGATCCGAAGAATGAAGATATTTACACAGCTTTGAAAAATTTTGCAGTGTATAACAATAAAGGAGTCTTTTACTATAAAGCAGATATATTTGATAAAGATGCAGAGTGGAACAGAACAGCGGAGATGTTTGATATTTTATTTCAGGATATGCTTTCTCAGGAGATAATACTGGATATATTGAGGATGTGCTTTTTTACAGATGAGAAATACAGTGCGGGATTATTTTTTGATTTTATCTCTGGTGTACTGGAAAAGAACAACCTGAAAATGTATTTCTGGAATGATGATTCAGATTTACTTTTATTTTTTATTTTGATGAAAGATATAAGGATTAAATATATGAACTTTTCAGAATTTTTATCAAACAGTGAAACGGGTTCCAAATCAGGAATTTATTCGGTAAAAAAGTAATGAAAAACAGAAACAGGGAGGAACATGTGAAAAAAGTAATAGTATTCTTAATATTTTCAGCATTTTGTTTTTCTGAAAATAGTATAGCAGAATCTAAATTTATTAATATAGGAAATATGAAAATAGTACGTGAGCAAAATATAAAGATAACTAAGGAAGTCATAGATATAAAATTTTTGAAGGATAATAAAATATCAGTAAAAACGAGATATTTTCTGGAAAATACAGATAACAGGGATATTAAAGAAACATATATTTTTTCGCTGGATCAGTATCCGGGGAAAGTTCCTGCTAAATATATAGAAAAAATAAAATATAAAATCGGGGAAAATGATGTGCCGAATCTGCGAGCAGTAATCAGTTTTGATGAAGACGGCAGAAAAATACAGAGGGAATGGTTCGGTATAGGCGGAAAAATACAAATGGGGCAGTCAATAGTTATGCAGGTTTCTTATATATTGAAGAATATAGAGGACAATGAACTGAACTATAGTTTTAATATAAAGAATAATTTTCTTGAGAATAAAGCTGATACTTTGGAAATAAATATAGATAAAGGCGAAAGAAATATAACTTCTATTGCCTACGGCATATATGAATTTTATGAAAATTCCGACGGAACTTACTATATGAATGCCAAAGATGTGCAGCTGGACGGCATACTTACGATAAAATATGAATAAACAGGGAGAGTTTATGGAAAAGAAAGAGACTAAATATTCTCTTGAAAAAGAAATAAGGGAAGCACTTGCTTCGGGAAGAAGCCAGAAGAGTATATATGATACTCTGAAGGAGGGAAAAGACGACAGTGTCCTTGCAGATAAAGTGGGAGAATATCTTCCTCTTAATGTAAGAAACAAAACAAAATATTATAACTGTGCAATTATATTTTTATTAGTGGCAAATGCAGCATTAAGTATGAATTTTCTTGTAATTATACTAGCTTTTTTTCTGTATTTTTATTTGAAGGAAGGAAACGGTTTTGGATATAGAATCTTGTTTTTATTTTCACTTTTGAATATGATGTATGCATTTTATACAGATAAAACAGAAGTCGTTCAGGTAAAAATGATATTGTGGGCTTTGCTGGGAATAACAGGAATTCTGTTTTATAAATTCGTTTTTACTAATAAAACCATAATGGGAAAAACAAAAAAAGATCAAAATGATAATTATATATTTTTAGACTAAGGTGGTAATATGAGAGTAGTGGCTGGCAGTGCCAAAAATAAAAAACTGAAAACCAAAGAGGGAAGAGAGACAAGACCAACGCTGGAACGTGTGAAAGAAGCTATTTTCAGTATTATAGGCGATGAGATTACAGACTGTAGTTTTCTTGATCTGTATGCAGGGACGGGAAGTATAGCAATAGAAGCATTAAGCCGGGGGGCCAGAAGGGCGATATTAATCGAGCAGGATAGAGAAGCACTTAGAATAATTATAGAAAATATAAATAACTGCGGATTTGAAAATATATCCAGAGCATATAAAAATGATGTAAATCGTGCATTGGAGATATTACAGAGAAAAGGCGAGCTGTTTGATATAATATTTTTAGACCCTCCATATAAAGAAAATATATCATATGATACGCTGAAAAAAATTTCGGAATGTAAAGTTCTGAAAGAAGACGGGATGATTATATCAGAACACGGGAACTATGAAAAACTTCCTGATGAAATAGGCAATTTTGTGAAATATGACGAGAGAGATTATAACAAAAAGATTTTATCTTTTTACAGATATAAATAAAAATATAAAGAGGTGATTTTATGTCGGCAAAGAAAAAGAACTTTGAAGAGAGAATACAGGAAATTGATGAAATAATAGAAAAATTAGAAGCCGGAGAGCTTTCTCTGGATGATTCCATAAAAGAATACGAAAAAGCTATAAAGCTCATAAAAGAGTCAGAAACACTTCTGGAAGCAGCAGAAGGAAAAGTTATGAAAGTTTTGGAAAAAAATAATAATGATGTGGAATTAGAGGAGTTTGAGTAATGCTGAAAATTTATTTAAAGGAAAAAAGAGAGATTTTTGAAAAATATCTGCAGGAAAAAATGACAGAACTGAAATATCCCGAAAGACTATCTGAATCTATGGTTTATTCTGTGATGAACGGGGGAAAAAGATTAAGACCGGTTCTTATGTATATGGTAGCAGATATATTTAACGCAGATTACAGCAAAATAGAAGATACAGCGGCAGCATTGGAATGTATACACTCATACTCGCTTGTCCATGATGATCTTCCTGCGATGGATAACGATACATACAGAAGGGGAAAGCTGACTACACACAAGCAGTTTGACGAAGCTACGGCTATTCTTGCAGGTGATGCTCTGCTGACTTATGCTTTTTATGTAATATCTGCCTCTGAAAAAATAGAAGACACAAGAAAAGTAAATATAATCAGAATTTTGTCAGATTATTCAGGAGTAAACGGAATGGTAGGCGGACAGTATGTAGACATGGAATCAGAAGATAAAGAGATTTCTTTTGATACACTGAAATATATACACAGCCACAAAACAGGAAAGTTATTAAAAGCTGCGGTAGAACTTCCCATGACAGCGATAGGAGTGGAAGGGAAACAAAAAGAAGTTCTTCTGGAGTATTCGGAATTAATAGGAATTGCTTTTCAAATAAAGGACGATCTTCTCGATATAGAAGGAGACTTTGAAAAAATGGGAAAAGAGTCAAGTGATGAAAAAAACAACAAGACTACTTATCCAAAGCTTTTCGGAGTAGAAAAAACAAGAGAAATTCTTAATGATTACACTGAAAAAGCTAAAAACTTAATAAGAGAAAATTTTGAAAATGCTGAAATTCTGGTAGAACTGGCAGATTATATCAGTAACAGGGGTGAATAATATGAGAATACAAAAAGTTTTTCTTCTTTCTTTAATGGTTTTGGGGATTACTTCATGCAGAAGTGTTACAAATTACGAAAAAATAGTAAATACAGGATATAAAGAGGCCAAAGAATATAATACTTATGCAGCACAGAACGGAATAGAATTATTGGAAAAGAAAGATAAAGTTTACTTTAACAGTCTTTCTGATGATGAAAAAAAGGAAATATTTCCGGAATATCCTGAAAAACCCGGTGCTGTAAAAAAGTTTATGTATAATTTTGTTAAGGTGGATTTTGAAAAAGAGCCGGTTTACTACAGGCTTGAGAATGATATTTTTAAGCAGGACGACTATGTTTTTTTCTTTATAAAAGATGATAAAAAACTTGATAATAAAAAATATCTTTATCTTTCTATAAAAAACAGAAGCAAGAACTGGTTTCATATGGGAGCGATTGATTTTAGCAGTTCGAGAAATCTTGTAAGAATAAATTTTGAAGCTATGAAACTTTCAGGTGATTCATACTGGCTGGACAGAACCAGAGCTAATCTGAATACGGAAGAGTATATAGCTTTTATACTGGAAGATAAACAGGCTGAAGATCTGGTAAGACTTTTGAGATCAGGTGAAAAAATAGAAGTGGTTTTATACAGCGATTATACTAATACAAAGAGAACAAGGGACTTGAGTGAAAAAGAAAGAGCTGATATGCTGAAAATATATGACTTTTATGAAAATGAACTGGACAGCGAACAGTAATTTTTTCTGAACGGAGGTAATGTTATGTATAAAGAGGAAAAAGATTATTACTATGTGGATAAATTTAGAAAACACGGAATAACTGCGGTGTATACGAAAAAGAGTCTTGGTAATATGTCGAATTACTGTAAAAGCGAAGATAATCCCCGTGAAAACAGAATGAAGCTGCTTGAGATGCTGGAACTTACAGACAGGACAGAAATAGAATCTCACCAGACACATAGCAATAATATCAAGATAATTAATGAACATGTAACAAGGCATTCTTACCATGGTATAGACGGATTCGTAACAAACAGAAAAGATGTGGCGCTGTTTACATTTTATGCAGACTGTCTTCCTGTATTTATTTACGACATGGAAAATGAAGCTGTAGGAGTGGCACATTCAGGATGGCCGGGAACATATAAAGAAATACAGAAAAGACTTTTGGAAACTATGACTAAGCAGTATGGAACAAGTCCTAAGAATGTATTGCTGGCATTAGGCATAGGAATAGGAGTTTCTGATTATGAGGTAGGACAGGAATTTTATGAAAGATTTGCAGAAAAATTTGACAGAGAGCTTATAGAAAATTCTTTTATTTATTCCAAAAATAAATCAAAATATTATTTTGACAATATAGGTTTTAATAAAATAATAGCTTTGAGAATGGGAATTTCAGATAAAAATATAATTACAGCTTCAGAAAGTACCATGGAAGAAAAGTTTCATTCTCACAGAAGAGAGGGAGCAAGTGCAGGAAGAGCAACTGCCCTTATTGCATTCAAGTAAAAAATTCAGATAAAAAACATGCGGATATTAATGATATCAGGCATGTTTTTTTATTTACAGGTAAATTTAATTTGACAAAATAAAAAAATATGGTATAAATTAGTGGAACAAAAATTTATTTTTACAATAAAAAAAGGAACAAATTTCCAAAAAAGGAGAGAATATGAAAAATGAAGAAGTGATGGAGACTTTGAAAAAGAACCTTATTGTTTCATGTCAGGCACTGGAGGATGAGCCTTTGCACAGCTCGTTTATCATGGGAAGAATGGCTCTTGCTGCCAAAGAAGGCGGAGCCAGCGGAATCAGGGCAAATACCGCAGAAGATATAACAGAGATAAAAAAAATAGTAGACTTACCTGTAATAGGGATAATAAAAAAAGAATATCCTGATTCCAATGTTTATATAACACCTACAATGGATGAAATAGATGCTCTTGTCCAAAGCGGTGCCGAAATAATAGCATTAGACGCAACTCTGAGAATGAGACCAAAAGAAACAGAACTGAATGATTTTTTCAAAAAAGTAAAAGAAAAATATCCAAAGCAGATGTTTATGGCTGATATTGCTACAACAGAGGAAGCTGAAAATGCTGAAAAATTAGGATTTGACTTTGTAGGAACAACGCTTCACGGCTATACAGAGAATACAAAAGATCAAAATATAGCTGATGATGATTTTAAATTTTTGAAAGATGTAATGGCTTCAGTATCTGTTCCTGTAATAGCAGAAGGAAAAATAGATACACCGGAAAAAGCCAAAAGAGTATTGGAACTCGGTGTATTTTGTGTAGTAGTGGGCGGGGCAATAACAAGGCCTCAGTTAATAACTAAAACGTTTAGTGATAAAATAAAAGAAGTATAATTTAGGAGGAAATCATGAAGAGTATATTTTCTGTTTTACAAAAAATAGGAAGAGCTTTTATGCTGCCGATTGCGATATTGCCGATGGCAGGTATTTTACTGGGGGTAGGAGGTGCTTTTACTAATCCTACGCTGATTCAGACATATAATCTTAATTTTTTAGCAGAAGGTACAATAATGAATAAAATTTTGATTTTATGTTCTACTGTGGGTTCATTGGTATTTGCAAATCTTCCATTGTTATTTGCAGTGGGGATAGCAATAGGACTTGCGAATGTTAATAAGGAAACAGCAGCATTGTCTGCAGTTCTGGGATTTTTAATATTCCATACTGTAATAAATCTTGTATTAAAATTCATGGGAATAACACCAGACGTAGTAGCAGTGGATTATCTGGTGCAGGCTGGTAAGAGTATAGCAGAAGCACAGGGGATAAAAGCTTCATATGCCAGCGAGCTTGGAATATTTACATTGCAGACCGGTGTATTCGGCGGAATTATATGCGGTATGGTTTCAGCTTATCTTACTAACAGATTTTCAAATGTTTCACTGCCTGACTATCTGGCATTCTTTAGTGGAAACAGACTGGTACCGGTAGTTACAATACTTATTTTTATTCCGATAGGGGCAATATTTCCGTTTTTCTGGCCGGCAGTATTCAGACTTATAGTAAAAGCAGGAGAGGCATTTTCGGCTATGGGATATCCAGGAACATTCCTATACGGATTCTCAATGAGACTTCTGAATGTATTCGGATTACACCATGCAATCTACCCGTTATTCTGGTATACACCGCTTGGAGGAGTTTTGGAAGTCGGGGGAAGAATGGTCGAAGGAGGACAGAATATCTTCTTTGCACAGCTTGCAGATCCTACTGTAACACACTTTAGTGCTAATGCAACAAAAACAATGACTGGGGGATTCCTGCCAATGATGTTCGGACTTCCGGCAGCAGCACTGGCAATGTACAGAACAGCAGATTTTAAAAATAAAAAAATAATAAAAGGTATATTGGTTTCAGCAGCACTGACTTCATTCTTAACAGGTATTACAGAACCGATAGAGTTCACATTCTTATTCGTGGCACCGCCGTTATATCTGATTCATGCAATACTTGAAGGACTTTCATATATGCTTATGCAGATGCTGGATGTAGCTGTGGGAATTACATTCTCAAGAGGACTTATAGATTTTACTTTCTTTGGCCTCCTTCAGGGAATATCAAAGACATCATATCAGTGGATTTTGATTTTAGGGCCTGTATACGCAGTAGTATATTATTATGTATTCAAATTTATGATTATAAAATTCAATTATGCGACACCGGGAAGAGAAGGTGCCGAAAATAAACTGTATACAAAGAAAGATTATCAGGAAAGAGCCGGAGAGGATAAACTTCTAACTGATATAGTAGATTCTTTGGGAGGAATAGAAAATATACAAAATATTGACGCATGTATAACAAGACTTAGAGTCAGTGTAAAAGATGAGGCAAAAGTATCTGATGACAGCAGATGGAAAGAATTAAATGCAAAAGGTGTAATACGTTCAGGTAAAGGGATACAAATAATATATGGAACACAGGCAGAAATCTATAAAAATAAAATAAGAAAAAAATATAATATATAAAAAGTTTAATAAATATTGTCAGTGTAAAATTTAGAGCAAGTGCTTAAAAACACTTGCTTTATACTATTTCATTCAAAGCAGCCTGTAAACAAAAACTTTACAAACTTCAAGTTTTATTGTAATATTATTTTGATAGAAAAGAATATATAAAATAATAAAAACAGGAGGAATAATAATGAAAAAAGTATTAATTTTAACAGCTGTAATATCAGTGTTATCAGTTGCAGATGATATTAAGGAATTAAAATATAATACTGGTTATGCAGGAGGAAATATGGACAGTTCCAGATTACAATACAGTCAGTTTATAAATGAACTATCTGGAAAAATTTCTCTTGATGATGAGTGGGCAGGCCTAATGTTTAATTTTGATGTAACAAAACGTAATTTTTATGATACAAATCAAGATGCCGGCGGAGATACGTGGGATACGGATTTTAATGTTATGAAAACACAAATAGTTGGTAATATGGCTATGGAATGGACACTGGGATTTAAATACGGAAATTCGGATAATTTGAAAATAGGATATCTGGACGGATTAATTCCTTTGAAACAGCTAAACGGACATGGATATGAGTTCTACTTCGGTCCTACAATGGCTTTCAAGATCTTCGGACAACAAGCGGCAGTTACACCAAGAATAGTATATTATAATGATTCTGATAAGTATACCAGAGATTATAAGGATCAGGGAACAGAAGGTGTCGGAGGAGATTTCGATATAGCTGTGGGAGGGCCGATAGCAGAAGGTAAGTTCGGAGGGCTGACATATGGTGTTCAGCTGAATAACCATTTGAGAAAGCCGACGAATACTAAAGGAACAACACCTGATAAAGAAAACTCAATATATTTGAACTACATGATGCTGCTTACTTATTCGACACCAAGATTTTACGGTTTTGGATTTGATCTGAATATAGTTAACCAATGGGAAAAGTTTACAGGGGATAGTCAAAGAAACAATGGTTTTTATGTATCGCCTAAGCTGCTTTATACACACACTTTTGATACAAAAATAGGAAAATTGACAGTAAACCCTTATGTGAGTTATAATGTAGTGGACGAACAGCACAGACAGATAAAATATAAAGATAAATTTTTTGATTATGACGGAAATAAAGAGCTGACAGGAGGTATCCAGTTTAGTCTGGATAGAGAATAAATAAAAAGGATACTGCCTAAATGTTATTTTTAGGCAGTATTTTAATAAAAATTCCAAAATCATCACATACAGTTTTATTTCCTGATAAATAAGGAGTTGAAGAAATAATGAAAGTATTGGATGATAATTTATTTAATAAAATCAATAGTTTGAAGAAGAGCTTTACTGCCTCTGAGACAAAAGTATTTAACTATATCGAAAAGAATCCTGAAAATGTGGTATGTATGAATATAAGAGAACTATCAGATGCAATAGAAACCGGTGAAACAACAATTATCAGATTTTGTAAGAAAACAGGGTTCAAAGGTTATAATGACTTCAAGATATCGCTGGTCAGCAGTCTCAGCAAAGAAAAGCAGACTAATAAACATAAGATCGATATCCTCGCAGATGAAAACTATAATTCTATAGCAGAAAGTATCTATAATAACTCGTTTAATGTGCTGAAAGATACCTTGAGCCTTATTAATAACGAAGTACTGGATAAATGTATAAATCTTATTAATAGTGCAAGACATATAGAGTTTATCGGAATAGGGCATTCGAATCTTACTGCACAGGATGCAAAGTATAAATTTCTGAGGATAGGAAAAAGCGTTGCTGCACATTCTGATCCGCACTTATTTAAGATGGCTGCATCTATCTCAGATAAAGACGATGTTATCTTGGGAATATCACAGACAGGTGAAACAAAAGAAGTAATAGAATCATTGCAGAGCGGTAAAATGAGAGGTGCTAAGACCATAGCAATCACAAATAATGATAAAACAGAGATTACCAAATATGCAGATTATGTCTTGCTGAATGGTTTTAATGAGGAGCTTTTTGAGACAGGATCATTTTCTGAAAGGATGTCTCAGCTTTTTATTATAGAACTTTTATATCTGGGAGTGCTTTCCAAGAATAAAGATAAGGCTATGGAACTAAAAGATCTGACAATAAAAGCAGTAACATAAATTTTTTAGCATGGAAGTATCGTATTTATAATTATTATCATTTTTTTGTTTATACAAATGAAAAAGGGAAGAGAATATTAAACTGAAAATATAATAGAAACAAATAATGTAAAATATACAATAGAAAAATCAGACAGGACGAAATTAATGAAAAAAAGGGCTGATACTAGTTTTAAACGAGGCACAAAAGGAAAAATACAGATTTAAAATGGGGGAGATCATATCGTTCGGTGTTTTTTATGACAGATTGAAAAAGATTACAACAATATAGCAACAAAAAAAGAGGCCGTTTTTTGCCTCATTTTTTTATCCGCCTAAATAAGCTTTTTTAATATCTTCATTATTGGCAAGTTCATTAGCGTCACCAGACATGATTATTCTGCCGGTTTCCAGAACATAAGCCCTGTTTGCTATAGATAAAGCCATATGTGCATTTTGTTCAACAAGAAGTATTGTAACATTATTTTCCTTATTTATTTTTTCTATATTTTTGAAAATTTCCTGAACCAGAATAGGAGCCAGCCCCATAGAAGGTTCATCCATAAGAAGCAGTTCCGGACGTGACATCAAAGCTCTTGCTATAGCGAGCATCTGCTGTTCTCCGCCGCTCATAGTACCTGCAAGCTGCTTTTTTCTTTCCGCAAGTCTTGGAAACATATCAAATATATTGTTAAGGTCTTTTTTTATTTTATCTTTGTCGTTTCTGATATAGGCTCCCATCTCAAGATTTTCCATAACAGTAAGATTGGTAAAGATTCTTCTGCCTTCAGGAACATGTGCCATACCCAGACCAAGGAGTTTATGAGCCTCTTTATTGGTAATATTCATACCGTTTAATGATATTTCACCGGACTTAGGTGTAAGCAGCCCGGAAATAGCATGAAGGGTAGAAGTCTTACCGGCACCGTTGGCACCTATAAGAGTAACTATTTCACCCTTTTTTATTTCAAATGATATGTCTTTTATGGCATGAATGGCACCGTAATAAACATTTAAATCATTTACTTCTAAAATATTCACTTATTTTCCTCCTAATTAAAGTGTCAAAATGGAAATATTATTCTCCGAGATAAGCTGTTATAACCTCAGGATTATTCTGAATTTCCACAGGCGTACCCTGTGCAATAATTTTTCCAAAATTCAACACATACAGTCTTTCACATATTCCCATTACCAGATCCATATCATGTTCAATAAGTAAAATAGCAATTTCAAATTTATCCCTTATCAGCTGAATAGTTTCCATTAATTCTTTTGTTTCCTGAGGATTCATTCCTGCAGCAGGTTCATCAAGAAGCAGCAGTTTCGGACTGGTTGCCAGTGCTCTTGCAATTTCCAGTTTTCTCTGCTGACCGTATGAAAGATTCCCGGCTAATACATCAGATACTTTATCAAGATCAAATATTTTCAGAAAATCCAAAGCTCTTTCATCAGCGCTTTTTTCTTCTTTCCAGTATTTAGGAAGTCTCAGGGTAGCTGTAAGTACAGAATACTTCAGACTGCTGTCCAGAGCCAGCTTAACATTATCAAGAACGGAAAGATTCTTAAATAATCTTATGTTCTGAAAAGTTCTCGCCAGACCGAGGTTTATGATCTGCGGGGTAGAAAGCTTTTCTGTCTCTGCACCGTTTACTCTCACACTGCCGCTGGTAGGCTTATAAACACCGGTTAAAAGATTAAAAAGTGTAGTTTTGCCGGCACCGTTCGGCCCTATAAGTCCGATTAATTCTTTATCGTTAAGTGTTATGTTAACATCGTCAACTGCTTTTAGTCCTCCAAAGGATATACATAAGTGCTCCGTTTCTAATAAAGACATATATTTACCCCTTTCTCGCTTCATTTTTCTTTTTTCCTGAAAAAAGTCTTCTTATAATACTGCTGATCTTTAATTCACCAGTACCCAGAAGTCCGCTTGGTCTGAATATCATAATGAAAATCAATACCAGTGCGTAAAAAGCATATCTTCCCTGCTGTACATACATTCCGATATTTGAAGGGAAAAAATTTGCAAAACTTCTTAGTGATTCATTCAGAATTGTAAGAAGCGATGCTGAAACGATAGCACCTGTAATACTTCCAAGACCGCCTAAAACAACCATTACCAGTATATCAATAGAGAATACAAAGTTAAACTGGAGCGGTTCCAGAGTGGGGTAGCTGTGTGCCAGAAGAGCACCGCCTACACCCGCGAATAAAGCAGATACCGTAAAGCCGAAAAGCTTTATTTTATTGATAGGAATTCCTATATTTTCTGCTGCTATTTCATCTTCTCTTATGGAAAGAACAAGTCTTCCGTATTTTGAGGTCATCATCATGGTTATAATAATAATAGAAACTACAACAATCCAAAAAATAGATGTAAATGTAGTAATCTGCGGGATTCTTCTTATTCCTGCTGCTCCTCCCAGAAAATCAAGGTTTTGGATAGTGAACTTTATCATCTCGCCGAATGCAAGTGTGATTATTGCCAGATAGTCGCCTTTTAGTCTGAGAATAGGGATACCTACAAGGAACCCGAATAAAGCTGCAAACAGACCCCCTATAATACAGCCCAGTATTAATCTCACAGCATCGTTAGGTACAGAAGTAAACACATATTTTGTAAACATGACACTGCTGTATGCTCCCACTGCGATAAATCCCGCATGACCCAGACTCAGCTGTCCCATAAGTCCGACAGTAATATTCAGACTTACTGCAAATAATACATAAATAAATATATTACATAAAATAGTAGAGTAATAAGAATTAATCTGTACTATAATCTGTAAAAGGAAAAATAAAATCACGATAAGCACAGCAGAGAGTATATATGTCAATTTTCTTATATTTTTTTTATCCATTTCTCTCACCTATACTTTCTCTTTTATATTTTTACCAAGCAGTCCGCTGGGTTTAAATACAAGTATCAGAATAAGAATTCCGAAAACTATAACGTTAGCCCATGTAGACGAGATATAAGCTTTGGAAAAATTCTCTATAAGTCCCATAAGATATCCGCCGATCATGGCTCCGGGAATACTTCCGATACCGCCGAATACCGCCGCGATAAATGCTTTCAGTCCCGGCATCATTCCCATATATGGTTCTATTTGTGGATATGTAAGGCTGTAAAGAACTCCGCCTAATGCACCAAGTGCAGAACCAATAGCAAAAGTAATGCTTATAGTAGAGTTAACATTGATTCCCATAAGTCTTGCAGCGTTATGATCTTCAGAAACAGCTCTTGTAGCTTTTCCTAATTTTGTATTTTTAATAAAGAAGTTCAGCACAAGCATACAGATAATAGTAGAAAAAATAGTAACCAGTGTAAGATAACTAATTCTGATTGATCCTATATTAATAGTAGCACTTGAAAGATAAAAAGGAATTTTATCCTGCGGTATAACCTTGGAATCAGCTCCCTGAAATACGAGAAAAACACTTTCCAGAAAGAAACTCACACCGATTGCCGTAATAAGTGCCGAGATTCTTGGGGAATTTCTAAGGGGTTTATATGCAAGACGGTCAATAAGCACACCCAGTAATGAACAAACAATTACAGATACTAGGATAGCTACGATTAAAGGCATATTGTATTTGGTTACACATGTAAAAGCCGTATAGGCGCCAACCATTAATATATCGCCGTGTGCAAAATTTATTAGTTTTACGATACCGTAAACCATTGTATATCCAAGAGCAATAAGTGCATAAATGCTTCCAACCTGTAATCCGTTTATCACTTGCTCAAGGAAAGTTTTTAAAATACTCACGTTATTAATTCACCTCATTTTAAAAAGTATAAAAGAAGATAGCATAGCTATCTTCTGTAGTAATACCCAAATAATTAAATTTATTGTTATAATATTTACTCAGCTTTTTCTTTTAGAGTTAATTTACCATCTTTGATTTCGATAATATCAGCTATTTTCTTAGGATCATTATTTTCATCAAAAACGAGTTTACCAGTAACAAGCTCTAAATCAGTAGCTTTAAGTGCATCTACCAATGCATCTGATGAAGAATCTTTTGCATTTTTAAGAGCATTTACGATAATATCAACAGTATCATAACCTAAAGCAGCGAATAAAATAGGATCTTTTTTATATTTGTCGTTATATGCTTTTATGAAATTCTGAACAAGAGAACTTTCATCATTAGCAGCATACTGGCTTACAAATAATGCACCGTTAGTAACAGCTGCAAAGTTAGTCTGAACTCCGTCCCATCCGTCTCCTCCTAAATACTGTGCAGTAATACCAAGTTCTTTTGCCTGTGTAGCAATAAGACCGATAGTTTCGTAGTAATCAGGAATATAGATAGCATCTACATTGGCATTTTTTATGTTAGTAAGGATAGATTTGAAATCTTTGTCTTCTTTAGTATAAGAACTTTCTATGATTTCGGCTCCGCCTTTTTTAGCTTCTTCTATAAACGACTGTGAAAGTCCTGTAGAATAATCATCTGATTTATTAGTAAGCACTGCTATTTTTTTGAACCCTTTTGCAGTAGCATATCTACCCATTACAGCACCTTGGAAAGGATCAGTAAAAGTAGTTCTGAATACATATTTTTTTCCGCCTGTTATGTCAATGTTAGTTCCAGTAGGACTAATCATAGGTACTTTATCTTTTTCAGCAAGTTCTGCAATTGCATTTGACGGAACAGAAGTAACTGCTCCTATAATCATATCTACTTTATCGTTAGAAACCAGTTTTTTATATGCATTAACAGCTTCTTTAGCATCACCTTTGTCATCTACACTGATAAGTTCCAGCTTTTTACCGTTTATTCCACCCTGAGCATTAATTTCCTCAATTTTTAATTCGATTCCCTCTTTAGTGGCTATTCCATATTGGGCAACGCCTCCTGTGAGCGGTCCGATGAAACCTATCTTAACGACAGTTTTTTCCTCAGTTTTTGTTTCGGTACCGGCAGCAGCTGTATCAGCTTTTTTCCCGCAGCTGACTAAAGTCAATGTAGCTATAGCCAGTAATGAAAATAGCTTTTTCATATAATTCCTCCTCATTTAAATATATAATTTTATTTTAATCTGAAATTTTAACAACAGAAAATTTTACTGTTTAAATCTATTTGAAAACATTAAGATAAAAATTCAAATTGTTAGCTAATTATAACATTAGTTTATGTATACGAAAAATATTTAATATTTATCCTATTATTTATTTTTTAAATGATTGTGCAGTTCTTCAATTTATATTAGAGATTTTTAGTAATTACAGTACATTTGAGCATAGTAAAAATATCCGGATGAAAAAAATAAACATAAATAACATTTATGTTTGGATTCTATAAAATATGTTTTTGAGATTGTTGACTTTGTGATAGTGGATATGTTAATATTAATCATACTTCAAATGTGTGTCTGGATAATTCCAACTGCACAGATGCAGAATTGCAGAAGTATAGTAGAATTTATTTGAGTAGGATAGTAGGATAGTAGGTAATTACAAAAAAAATTTTAAGTAGAAAAATGTAGGATTGCATGAAATAAAATTATTTTTAGTTTCTGTGCAATAAGTAGGTACTTAAAAGAGGGCTTCATTTTATAATGTATTTTCAATAAGCCTTAGATTTGTGTTAATTACTCAAAAATATTAATTTTATTAATAAATATCCTAGCTCTCTATATACTGCATTAGAGAGTTTTTTTAAAACAAAAAATACTAAAAAACAGGAGGCAATTATGATTTTAAAAGTAGACGGAAAGATCCCTAGAGAAATGCTGGAAAGACTGATAAAAAAATTGGAAGAGGACTTAAATGTAGAAGTATATCCCACAATCGGCAAGGAGTTTACCATATTGGGCCTAGTCGGAGATACAAGTGTTATTGATATAAAGCATGTAAGTTCTTTTGAATATGTAGTCGATGTACAGAGAATTCAGGATCCGTTTAAGAGAGCCGGGAGACATTTCAAACCTTCAGATACAATAGTAGAAGTAGGCGGAAAAGTAAAAATAGGAGGAAATGATCTTGTAATGATGGCTGGTCCGTGTTCTGTAGAAAGCGAAGAGCAGGTTATGACTATAGCAAGAGCTGTGAAAAAAGCCGGGGCAAATATGTTTAGAGGCGGAGTGGTAAAGCCAAGAACATCACCTTATGCATTCCAGGGAATGGGTATGGAAGGTATAAAAATCATGAAAAAAGCAAGAGAAGAAACAGGACTTCCTATAGTATGCGAAGTTATGTCCATAGAGCAGCTTCATGAATTTGGTCCTCATCTGGACATGATACAGCTTGGAGCAAGAAATATGCAGAACTTTGATTTACTGAAAGAAGTAGGAAAGACTAATATACCGGTTCTTTTGAAAAGAGGACTTTCAGCAACTATAGAAGAGTGGATTATGTCAGCTGAATATATAATGGCAGGCGGAAATGAAAATGTGGTGTTATGCGAAAGAGGAATAAGAACATTTGAAACAGCATACAGAAATGTACTTGATCTTAATGCTGTTCCTATGCTGAAAAGCAAAACACATCTTCCGATTGTAGTAGATCCTGCACATGGAACAGGAAAATGGTGGATGGTAAAAGATCTGGCAAATGCCGGAGTAGCAGTAGGAGCACATGGTCTGATGGTGGAAGTTCATCATAAACCGGAAGAAGCTTTTTCAGACGGACCGCAGTCATTGAAACCTGAAAAATTCGAGGAACTAATGACAGATGTCCAAAAAGTAGCAGAAATTTTTGGAAAGAAATTTTTTTAGATTTTTAGGATGCCTCTCTCATTAAAGTTTTTTTTGAGAGAGGTAAATAATATATACGGACAGGAGACAGAATGAGACTGGAAGAAATTACAGTAACTGTAGTAGGTCTGGGAGTTATCGGCGGCTCATTTGCCGAAGGGTTGAAAAAAGCCGGAGCGAAAAAGGTGTATGGAATAGATAATAACAAAGATACTATAAAAAAAGCTGTAGAATCAGGAATAGTGGACGGGGCATTTGAAGATGGGAAAGTGCCGCTTCCTGAATCAGACCTTGTAATTATTTCGCTGTATCCCGAACTCCTTGAGAAATTTATACTGGAGAATAACGGGAATTTTAAGGAAAATAGTATTATTACAGATGTTACTGGTATAAAAGAAAAAGTTCTTCTTGAAGTAAAACCCAAGCTGCGGAAAGACGTTGATTTTATTCTCGGACATCCAATGGCAGGTAGGGAAAAAAGAGGGATAGACTATGCAGACAGCAATGTATTCAGAAATGCTAATTATATTCTTATAAAAGACGGCAATAAGGAAGAAAATGTCAGTCTGATGATGGAAATAATAGAAAAACTCGGATTTAAGAATGTGAATTATCTGGATGCAGGGGAACATGACGAGATCATAGCCTTTACCAGTCAGCTTACACATGCTATAGCTGTTTCGCTTATAAACAGTGATGATAATAAATATGATACAAATAAATTTATTGGTGACAGCTACAGGGATTTAACAAGAATTGCAAAAATAAACGAAGATTTATGGGCTGAATTATTTCTGGGGAATAAAGAAAATCTGCTTTTTATGATAGATAAATTTGAAAAAAGACTGGATATTTTGAAAGATGCAATTAGAGGTGAAGATATAGAGACTTTGAAAAAAGAATTCAGGGAATCATCAAGCAGAAGAGAGAAAATTACCTGATTTTTTTTGAAATATATTTGTGAAAAAGTTATTTTTGATAGAATATGCAGATAATTTACAGGTATAAACCTGTGATTTTAAATAATATATATGTAATATTCCCGGGATAAAATTTTTAAACAAAGCATGTTTTGTGTTATAATAAAATCGTAAAACATTATCTTGGACAATTATGGAGGTTAATATTTTATGGCTGAATTTTATAAGAAAATTATCGGGGAAAGATGTTACCTTAGTCCGATAAGCATGGAGGATGTGCCTAAGTATACAAACTGGCTGAATGATTTTGAAGTAGTGATGTCTACTACATTATACAGCAGAATTGTAGATGTGGAAGCAGAAAGTGAAGCGCTTGCCGAGCTGAAAAAAGGGTATCATTTTGCAATAAGGCTGAATCAGACAAATGAACTTATCGGAAATATAGGACTGAATGATGTTGATTTTTTGAACAGGAATGCTGAACTGGGGATTATTATCGGCAACAAAACATATTGGAAACAGGGTTACGGGAAAGAATCCATTGAGCTTTTACTGGATTTTACATTTAATATATTAAATATGAAAAATGTTTATCTGAAAGTATTTGAATTTAATGCTCCGGGAATAAAACTTTATGAAAAAACAGGGTTTAAAATGGCCGGCAGGCTTAGAAAGGCTCTGGAGATAAACGGAAACAGATATGATCTTATATTTATGGATATATTAGCCGAAGAATACAGGTCAGTCTATGTAGATAAGGTATTTACCAAAAGATTTGGAGTTGGGAAAGAATGAGGGAACTACATGTTAATCTGGGAGAAAATTCTTATGATATTCTTTTTGGCAGTAATCTGCTAAAAAATCTTCCGGAATATATAAAGCGAGTTTATAAAGGAAAGAAATTATTTATAATAACAGATAATAATGTGGAAAAATATTATAGAAAACAAATGGAAGAACTGCTGAAAGATTATGATTTCACTTTTTATATTCTGGAAGCCGGCGAGAAATCAAAAACATTGGAAAATGTATCGAAAATATATAAAGCAATGATAAATGCCGCTTTGTCCAGAGATGACCTCGTGGTTGCTTTCGGCGGCGGAGTTACAGGTGATATAGCAGGATTCGCAGCTGCCACTTATATGAGGGGAGTTCCTTTTATACAGATTCCCACTACATTACTGTCACAGGTAGACAGCAGCGTGGGAGGAAAAGTCGGTGTGGATCTTGAAGAGGGGAAAAATCTGGTAGGTGCATTTAATCAGCCGAAGATAGTTTTAATTGATACATCTGTATTAAAGACTCTTACAGACAGATATTTTTTTGACGGTTTGGCGGAAGTGGTGAAGTATGGCTGCATATATGATGAGGAACTGTTCTCTCTTTTGGAAGAATTGAAAAGCAGGGAAGAAGTAATGGAGCATATAGAAGACATATTATACAGATCATGTGATATAAAGAGAGAAGTAGTGGAAGAAGATGAGAAAGAACATGGTCTTAGAATGATACTGAATTTCGGGCATACTGTAGGACACGGACTGGAACAGTATTATAATTATGAAAAATATACCCACGGGGAAGCAGTATCTCTGGGAATGGCAGAGATATTAGAGACCGGTGAGATAGAAGGAATAACTGAGAAAGGAAGTTTTGAGAGAACGAAAAAACTTCTGGAACAGTTTCATCTTCCTGTAGAGGACAAATATAACAGAGAAGATGTACTAAAAATCATGAAAAGAGATAAGAAGAATAAAAAGGGCGAAGTGAATTTTGTAATGATAGAAAAAATAGGTAAGTGCAAAATAGTAAAGATAAGTGAAGATAAGATGTATGATTTTTTATATAAAAACAGATAAAATGGAGGAAAAAACTTGGAGATAAAGATTATACCAACAAAATTAAGAGGTGAAATTAATATACCGCCGTCAAAGAGTTATTCTCACAGAGCAGTTATAGCAGCTGCACTTGCTGATGGTGAAAGCCGTATAGGAAACCTGAATTTTTCTGTGGATATTCAGACAACAACAGATATAATGAAAAATTTTGGTGCAGTAATAGAGCAGGGTGAAGATTACCTGAAAATAGAAGGAAATAAAGGGAATGTAGTAATAGAAAATAATTATATCCAGTGTAATGAGTCAGGATCTACAATCAGATTTATAATCCCTATTGCTTTAAGCAAAAATAACGGACAGCTCACAATTGACGGAAAAGGAAAACTGGTAGAGAGACCTTTGGATACATATTATAAAATTTTTGATAAACAGGGAGTAGAGTACAAAACTACAAACGGAAAACTTCCGTTATATGTGGAAGGAGAGCTTAAGGCTGATACATTTGAAGTAGAAGGTAATATCAGTTCACAGTTTATAACAGGTCTTTTGTATGCTCTGCCGCTTTTGGACGGAGATTCGGAAATAATAATAAAAGGTCCTTTGGAATCTAAGGGGTATGTTGATCTTACGCTTAAAATACTGGAAATGGCCGGAGTAGAAATTAAAAATAATAATTATAAAAGTTTTCAGGTAAAAGGAAATCAAACCTATAAAGAATTCGACTATACAGTGGAGGGCGACTATTCACAGGTAGCTTTCTGGATAGTAGCCGGTATATTAAGTGAAGAAATAAACTGTAAGAATGTGTATAAAGACTCGCTTCAGGGAGACAGGGCAATAGTGGAAATAGTACAGAAAATGGGAGCAAATCTTGAAATAAATGATAAGAATATAAAAGTTTTTCCCGGAGAAACAAAAGGGACAGTAATAGATGTATCACAGTGTCCGGATATAGCTCCGATACTTACTGTACTTGCAGCTTTGAGTGAAGGGGAGACAAGAATAATAAACGGTGAACGTCTGAGAATAAAAGAGTCAGACAGAATAACTTCCATGAGAACTGAGCTGAATAAGCTCGGGGCTGATATAAAAGAAGACGGGGATACTCTGATAATAAACGGTGTAAAAGAATTAGAAGGCGGAGTGGCTGTAGACTCGTGGAATGATCACAGAGTAGCAATGGCACTGGCAATAGCTTCCATAAAATGTAAAAATCCTATTCTTATCACAGGTGCAGGTGCAGTGAGAAAATCTTATCCGAATTTCTGGAATGACTTTGTGAGTATGGGCGGAAAAATTGGGGAGATTTAAATTTTTTGTAAAAATAAAGACTAAAAAAGAGGTGTCATGGGAAAAATAATATATAGTTTTTTACTTATAATATTAACAGGAAATTTTATTTATGCTGAAAATATTAAAAATACAGATTTCGAAAAAAAAGTATTGAAAAGAAAACAAATACTGCTGACTAATGAGATGGAATATAAAGACGGTCAGTCTTCAAATGGAGCATCAGCATTTCTAATACATTATAATGGAGAAATATATGCTGTTACAGCAAAACATCTTTTAGGAAAAGCAATGGGAATAGTGCCGGAAGTATTGCCTTCAAATTTTAACAGCGAAATAAAAGAATGGACTCTTTTTAGAAGATACAGTCCAAATGAAAAACTGACAGTAAAAAAATTAATATCAGAAGATGATAATATGAGTAATGATGTAATTCTTTTTCAGATAAACGAGATTCCAAGGAAAACTCCCCCATTAAAGGTAAGTACAGAAAAGTTAATAGAGAATAAAAAATATTATTTGATAGGATGCCCGTATAAAGAAACCACATGTAATCAAAATATTTATAGAATATCTTATAAAGAAAAACAACATAATATGGAAATTTTTACTTTGGAATCAGAACTTGAATTATCTGGTTTCAGCGGGGCTCCAATAGTGGATGAAAAAGGAGATGTAGTATCAATACTTGTAGCTGGATGGGCAAATAACACAATAGGAAGCATTGATCTAAGAACAGTTTTAAAAAATATAGAATAAGAACAGGTAAAATAAAAAAGTACGCTTGAAAATAAGAATGTCATAAAAACAGGTTACGAAGAAACGGTATTAAATTATCAATTTAAGGGGAAAAATATGAATAATTTAAAGACACTTATGGAAAAAAGCAGAGAAAAAAAGGCACTTGATGAATTTATCGGAGCGGTTTATAAAAAAGACGGTGAAGTAAAGTTTCGTTTTAGAAAAGATTATGAGAAGCTTTTTGTTCCCGCCGCACTATATGATGAATTTCTGGGCGGAAAAAACTATGACGGTGTAATTGCATTTGTCATAGAAAGTCCTCATATACATGAATTTAAGATCGATATCAGCTTGTATCCCGAGGGAAGGTATAATGCAAGACCGCTTAACAATCCCAGTACAAAAAAATATCTGAAAAAGATGGTGGAAGGGCCTTTGAAAAACTTTTTTTCTGACAGAATAAAAGAAGGAGAAATCTATCTGTTTCTCATAGTGAACTCTGTACAATACCAGTGTTCTCTGGGAGAAAAAACCGATAATTACAGGGATTTACTCTTTGTGGCAAACTGGATGAAAAACTGCAGAACAGATTTTTTGGATAGAATAAAGCAATATTCACCTGATCTGTATGTAAATTCATGTACTAAAGGAAGTATAAATAAAAAATTTTTAATGGATAATTTTAAGCTGGATATTTCAGCAGATAAAAACAGTCTTTTATGTGCAAAAGAAACAAAGGGAATACTCACTTTACAGGATATTGTGGAGTCTGCCTTAGAAATAGAAGGTATGATAAATAAGGGGAATTATCTGAAATATAATCATCCAAGCTATTTTGTATATCAGGAAGCAAGGGGAAACGGGAATATATTTTATCCTGCACCAAAATTTCTTGATGAAAACAGTATAATATATTTTGGAAAACAGAAAAAAACTGGTGATAATCCGGGATTATTCTAACAAGAAAATAAACAGGAGGTAACAAATGAGCGCAAACTGGGGTAGAAACTACAGAATTTCTATTTTCGGAGAATCACACGGAAAAGCTTTAGGTGTAAATATTGACGGAATACCTGCCGGAACAAAACTGGATCTTGATTTTATCAAAGAAGAAATGCAGAGAAGAGCACCGGGAAAATCAGAATTCTCCACACCAAGAATAGAAAAAGATGAATTTGAGATACTAAGCGGGTATATTAATGAACTCACTACAGGAACTCCTTTATGTATGATAATAAGAAATACAGACCAGAGATCAAAGGATTACTCGGAGCTTGCTCAGAAAATGAGACCGGGACATGCTGATTACAGCGGTTTGATGAGATATAAGGGATTTAATGATATAAGAGGAAGCGGACATTTTTCCGGTAGAATAACAGCATCAATTGTATTTGCGGGAGCAGTGGCAAAATTAATTCTTAAAGAAAAAGGAATACATGTCGGAGCTCATATAAAAAGCATTTTTGATACAGAAGACAGAGAATTTGAGGATAAAGACAGAAATCCGGAATCTTTTGACAATTTGAGAAAAGAATTCCTTCCCTTTTTAAATAAGGAAATAAGAACTTCTCTGGAAAATAAAATAAGAAAGATAAAAGATGAAGGTGATTCTGTGGGCGGAGTAGTGGAAATTTCCGTGATAGGAATGCCCGCTGGTGTTGGAGATCCTTTCTTTAATTCGCTGGAGAGCGAACTGGCTTCTATGATGTATTCGATACCGGCTGTAAAAGGTCTTGAATTCGGAGCGGGGTTTTCCATTGCAGAGATGCTTGGCTCAGAGGCAAATGATGAAATGTATTTTGATAATGATAAAAATCTAAAAACTTTTACTAATAATAACGGTGGGATAATTGGCGGGATTACAAACGGGGAACCTGTGAATTTTAAAGTTGCAATAAAGCCGCCGGCTTCTATCAGTAAAAAGCAAAAAACAGTAAATATAGTAACTAAGGAAAATACAGTTCTTGAAGTAACAGGAAGACATGATCCTGTGATAGTTCCCAGAGCTGTGGTGGTTCTGGAATGTGCAACAGCTATTGTAATGCTGGACTGCCTTCTTGAAGCTGAAAAAAACAGGGGATTATAATATTATTTAGTTCTGCACTAGAAATCTATTTTTTAAAGAGGTAAGAAAATGAAAAAAAATACCATATTGGATATAGCTAAATTGGCGGGGGTCAGTAAATCGACAGTTTCCAGAGTCATTAACAATGAATCGGGCGTAAAAGAGGAAACTAAGATAAAGGTTTTGAAAGTAATAAAGGAAAATAACTTTTCCCCTTCCAAAAGTGCAAGAGAACTAAGGGGGATAAAAGTAAAAACATATGGAATACTTGTTACAAGGCTGGATTCCAATTCAGAGAGCCAGGTCGTGAGAGGTATTACAAAAGAACTTTATAAAAATAACTGTGATTATCTAATATTGGAAAATCAGTTTTCTGTGGAAAAAACGAAACATTTTGTGGACACTCTCCTGAAAAGAGATGTTGATGGTTTTATAGTATTTGCAATTGCCAATGAAAAATATGATTTTCTGAAAGATACCGGGAAAAGAGTAGTGCTTATAGGTCAGGATGTAGGAGGGTTTAACTGCATTGTATATGATGACTATAATGCGGTAAAAATGGTATTGGATTATTTATGGAAATCAGGAAAAAGGAAAATAGCCTATGTAGGTGTTCATAGAAATGATCCCACTACAGGTGAGAAAAGATATAAGGCATATGAAGATTTTGTAAATATGAAAAAAATAAAAAATATTTCCGGATTTGGAAATTTTGAATATTATTCGGGATACGAAGTTGCTGAAAATATTAATGAAAATGATATTGATGCAATTGTGTGCGGGACTGATAATTTGGCACTTGGAGTAAAAGAGTATCTCAGAAAGAAAAATATAAATGATGTAGTGGTAACAGGAATCGGAAATAATAATTTATTAAGATTTTTAGATTCCAATCATACAAGTATAAGTTTTTCATACGAACAATCTGGCGAAAAAGCAGTTCAAATAGTTACAGACATAAAAAATACAAAAATTAATACTTATACATTTAAAGCTGAATTAATTTTAAATAATGTACTTGACAATTCCTGAAAATCAGGGTACATTATTATTGTTTAATGGGAACGTTCCCTGAATAAGGAGGATAAAATAATGAGTAAATATAGTGAAGAATCAGGAAAATTATTGGAATATATCGGCGGAAAAGAAAATATTATAAGTGTAACACATTGTGCAACGAGATTGAGGTTTGCTCTGGTAGACGATACAAAAGCAGATACTAAAAAAATCGGGGAACTCGAGACTGTAAAAGGAACATTTGTTAATGCAGGGCAGTTTCAGGTAATAATAGGAAATGATGTGGCGGATTTCTATAAAACATTTATAAGTGCCGCCGGGCTTGAAACAGCTTCAAAAGATGAGGTGAAAAAAGAGGCTTTGAAAAAACAGTCCTTTTTACAAAAAATGATTGCGCATCTGGCAGAAATATTCGTACCGTTATTACCCGCTATTATAGCAGGAGGTCTTATACTTGGATTTAGAAATATTCTTGGTGATATGAAAGTATTTGGAAACGGGACACAAAGTCTGACTGAACTGCACTCTTGGGCAGCAACATTAAATGATTTCTTATGGTGGTTTGGTAATGCTATTTTTCCATTCTTACCGGCATTGGTAGCATGGTCTACTGTGAAAAAATTCGGCGGTACAGAGGTACTCGGGGTAGTTTTAGGAATTATGCTTGTTTCTCCGGAATTTTTTATGAATGCATACCAGTATGGAAGTCTTGCCACTGATCACGCGGTATTAGCAGAAGCTTTGGAAAAAGGAAACTATATATGGCATATTTTCGGTCTTAATATAGCTAAAGTAGGGTATCAGGCACAAGTGCTTCCAGCGATATTTTCCGGGATTACACTTTGCTATATTGAAAAATGGTTCACAAAACGTGTACCTGAAATATTAAAGCTTGTGGTGGTACCATTTATGGCACTCTTTATTACAGGAATACTTACGGTTACAATAATAGGACCTGTGGCTAGAGAAATAGGGAACTATATTGCGCTGATATTTAAAACATTGATGCTTACACCAGGATTGAAGTATCTGGGAGGATTTGCATTCGGGCTTCTTTATGCACCGCTGGTAGTAACAGGACTGCATCATACGTTTCTTGCAGTAGACTTTCAGCTGATAGCAGATCCGACATTACAGGGAACCATGATATGGCCTATGATTGCATTAAGCAATATAGCACAATCTGGTGCAGTGGCAGCAACTTACTTTATATATAAAAAAGATAAAAAACAGGAATCACTTTCAGCTTCGGCAACAATATCTGCATGGCTTGGTGTTACAGAGCCGGCGATGTTCGGGGCGAATTTAAAATATATGTATCCTTTTGTGGCAGCTATTACAGCTTCAGCGATAGCAGGATTAATTTCGGCAGCTTTCGGCGTGCTTGCAGGAGGAGTAGGGATAGGGGGACTGCCAGCTATTCTGGCAATAAAGGCGCAGTATTGGCCTGGTTATATTATTGCTATGGCAGTAGCACTTTTTGGGTCATTTTTTCTGACTTTCGTTTTTAAAGGAATATATGATAAAAGACAGGGATTAAATAAGTAAATGTAGCGTTTTTAGAATTATTTGAAGCAGTTTGTGTACAATTATAAAAGTATACAGACTGTTTTTTTATTTCATATACATATATTTGTAGAACATTTTTTTGTTTTTGTGTATATATTTAAATTTATTATAATTATTTATAAATGTTATATAATGTTAATTTTTTTAATTAATAGAAAATAAAAGTAAAATATTTTCAAAATGATTATTTGAAATACTCTTTTCTTAAAATATTTATATCAAATATGTTCTACAATTTTAAATATTAAAAATGTTATAAAATATTTTTTTAAATAAACTTATGTTTATGATGAAATGTTAGTATTTTAAGTATATAAATAACTTTAAATAAGATCCTATCTAATGTTTGTACTAAAAATGATGTAAAAAATACTATAAAAAAATTTTACAATAAAAATTTAAAATAAATTGATAAAATATGTTGAAAATTGTGAATTTTTTTGATAAAATCTTAATGCAGATAAAAGTATAAATTTTATCTACATAATTCTATTTGTGTTTAATTATTTATAATTATGATTTTTTTATGTAAATAATATATTAAATTTAATTAGAAAAGGGTTTTGAAAAAAATAGTATCTCAGCTAAATAAGATTTTATATGTCAGATGAGTAAAACTGCTTTATGAAATTAAATATACAGCTGGGGAACTAAGACGAAAATTAGACCAGTTATAAAATGTCAAGGAAAAAAAGAAGAATTTTTAAATAAAAAAATGAGTATCACAAAATAGACAGCA
>NZ_JAMZGM010000006.1 GCF_024158605.1 Sebaldella sp. S0638
ATTTGATTAAGAATATTCTGTAATTCAAAAATAAAACCATCAAGTCCAACAGAAATACCAACAGATTTAAAGGCAATATCCTTAATAAAAAGAGCTTTATCCTCACCAAGTCTACCTTTTGATGCTGTTTTAAGAAATTTAGTAAGTTTAGTAGTAGAAATATTAAGTAATTGGTCAGGAGTAGGAAAATTAAGAAGAATTTCCATAGAGGCATTACCAAAAGTATCAGAAAAAGCCTTATGATATTCAGGGAAAATAACATCAAGAACTTTAATAGCTTTAGTTTTAAGACATGCAATAGATTGAACCTGAAAAGTCCTGAATCTAGTCAATTCTTTTAAAGCCATAGTCTTATCATCAGCCATGGCTGATGAAGTAAATCTATTAATTCTAATAACTTCAGCAATAAGAAAAGAATCAATAATATCAGATTTGTTGGATTTAATAAAGAGGTTACGTAGAGCTTCAGACTGAATAGGATTGATAACATAAATATTCTTAGCAAATTCCATAAGAAAAGCATATATATTAAGCCAATAATGTCCGGTAGCTTCCATAGCAAAACTGATATTATCAAAATCAGAGTCAATAGAAGAGGATATATCAAAAAAACTTTTAAAACCTTCAATAGAGTTCTTGAAAGAAAAAGTTTTAATAAGTATCCCATCAGAATCAATGAAAGAAGCAACATGTGAAAATTTACCAATATCAATACCACAAAAAAACATAAAATCACCTACATATAAAATATAATGGCAGCCGTTCTACAAAAAAAATTATACTAATCAACCTTGCTAGATATTGGTAGCAAAACTACATCCAGTTCATTGGATTCAATATAATCGTAGAGGTAACAGTCTAACTTTAGTAGTTAAAACTACAAGGAGGTAAAAGTTACCACTCTACCATTAAAATAATTATTACATAAAGTAACAAAGATTTTAAGTAGTTAATTTAGCTTTTTTAACTACAAACATATTATACAAGGAGAATATAATGAAAGCATTGAAGATATGTGTGATTGGAGCTGGAAATATATCAAATAGTAGGCATATTCCAGCATTAAAGAAAAATAAAGACATTGTAGAGATATTTGGAGTTATAGGTAATAATAAAGAAAAAGTTAATAATACAAGTCAGAAAAATAAAATAAAAAATACTTTTATTCTGGATGACGAACTCGATATATCGAAACAGTTAGAAGATGTAAAGTGGTTTGCAGATGTAGATGCGGTTGTTATTGGAACTCCACCAATGACACATTATAAATTGGCTAAAGCATGTTTGGAATTAGGGAAAAACGTACTTTTAGAAAAACCAATGACTATGAATGATAATGAATCAAGGGAATTAATTGAAATTGCTAGTAAAGAAAATAAAACACTAAGTGTAATTCATAATTTTCAATATTCAAACGGCATTAAGAAGCTAGAAAAAAAGTTGAAAAATAATGAATTTGGAAGTATAAATACTATAACAGGGATACAATTTACAAATAGAGATAGAAGACTTCCAGAATGGTATAATGAGTTACCGTTAGGACTTTTTTATGACGAAGCTGCGCACTTTTTCTATCTTTTGGAAAAATTTGGCGGAGATTTGAAAGTTTTGTCAGCAACAGGTCAGTATGATGAAAGTAAACAGGAAAATACACCAATGATATTGAATATAGACATAAAAGCTGGAAAAATTCCTGCGCACATATCAATGAATTTTAACTCTCCTGTTTGTGAATGGTATTTAATATTATTATGTGAAAAGAAAGTTGTAATATATGATTTTTTTAAAGATATTCTTATTTACGCTAATAATGATAACCAACATTTAGCAAAAGATATATTAAGAAATTCATTGGGCTATACATGGCATTTTTGGAAAAATTTTATTGCAAATGGTTTTAAACTTGTTACAGGAAATTTACATTACGGGCATGATGTCGTTGTAAGGGAGTTTGTGAGTATAGTTAATGATAATTCGTATACTTCTGGGATAAAAGAGGAAAAGGGACAAATGGTTATAAAAGCAATGAATCAAGTAATAGAAAAAATTGAAAATTTTAGGTGAGGTACAATATGTATATTTTATTAGCATTATATTTACTATTGTCAACTTTGGGAATGGTATTGATAAAAATTGGTGGTGAAAATTTAAATATAGCATTTACTAAATCTTATTTTGGTTTTCAGTTTGGCTGGATAAGTATGTTTGGAGTAGTGTTTTATCTGGTTAGTTTTATTTTATGGATTATAATATTATCTAAATATAATTTAAGTTATATTTCTCCTATTGCATCAGGACTAGCGTATGTACTAATAATAGTTTTTTCAAGATTTTTGCTTAAGGAAAATATTAGTAATTACCAATGGTTAGGAATAATTGTAATATTACTTGGAGTAATATTAATGAATATAAAAAAATAAAAATTAGGAAGACGAGGAAATATGAAATTAAGTAAGTACATAAAAGATATTTATAAAGATAAAGATATAGTGATAGAATTAGCAGTAAATGATTTTAAAAATAAATATTCCGGATCATATTTTGGAATAGTATGGGCCTTTATTCAACCAATTGTAACAATTTTGGTATTTTGGTTTGTATTCGAGGTAGGATTTAGAGCTAAGGCAAACAATGATATTCCTTTTGTTCTTTGGTTGACAGCAGGATTGATTCCATGGTTTTTTTTCTCAGATGCCTTGAATAGTATGACATATTCTTTTTTGGAGTATGCTTATTTAGTAAAAAAAGTAGTATTTAAAATAGAATTATTACCGTTAGTCAAGTTACTTTCATCATTATTTGTACATTTTATATTTATTATATTGATGGTTATTTTATTATTGTTAAATAAATATAGTTTTTCATTATATTTATTTCAATTGTTTTACTACACATTTTGCACTTTAATCTTTGTTTTTTCAATAGGACTTTTTACTGCTTCTGTTACACCGTTTTTTAAAGATTTTGGTCAGATAATAACGATATTTTTGCAATTTGGGATGTGGTTAACACCAATTATGTGGCAAGTGAATATATTACCTCCAAGGTATGTATTGCTTTTTAAGTTAAATCCTATGTTTTATATAATTCAAGGTTATAGAGATTCGATATTTTATAACATTGGGTTTTGGAATTACAGATTTCAAACTTTATACTTTTGGAGCATAACAATAGTTTTAGTGCTTATTAGTGTAAAAGTTTATAAAAAAACTAATCAGCATTTTTCAGATGTTATTTAAAGGAGTAGGTAGTGGATAAAGTTATAGAAGTTAAAAAATTAAGTAAAATTTATAAGTTATATGATAAAAATATTGATAGATTGAAAGAAGTTTTGAATGTCAGAAGAAAAGTATATCATAAAGATTTTTATGCATTAAATAATATAAATTTTAATATCAAAGTTGGAGAAACCGTAGGAATAATTGGCAAAAATGGTGCTGGAAAATCAACGTTACTAAAAATAATTACAGGAGTACTTGCACAAACTAGTGGAGAAATGATAGTTAAGGGAAAGATAGCTGCGTTACTTGAATTAGGAGCTGGGTTTAATCCAGAATTCACAGGAATAGAAAATGTATATTTAAATGGAAGAATAATGGGTTTTACTAAGAAGGAGATGGATCAAAAACTTGAAAGTATTATTAAATTTGCTGATATTGGAGATTTTATTTACCAACCAATAAAAACATACTCAAGTGGTATGTTTGCTAGGTTGGCCTTTTCGGTTGCAGTTAGTGTAGAACCTGATATTTTAATTGTAGATGAAGCATTAAGTGTGGGAGATATGCAATTTCAGGAAAAATCTATAACAAAAATGAAAGAAATAAGAGATAAAGGAACAACAATAATTTATGTGTCTCATTCTTTACCTTCAGTAAGAAATTTTTGTGAACGAGCTATTTGGTTTTCAAATGGTAGCATAAAAGAAGATGGAGATGCTGATATTGTTTGTGAAAATTATGAGGAATTTCTTAGAGAAGAACAATTTGTTTTAAATGAAGATTTTAGTAATAGAGATATTAAAAATAAATCAATAGCCATATCCAATATAGTTTTAAATAAAGATATTTATACTATAGATGAAGATATAATAATTGAGTTAAATTTAGACTATATTATAGATACCATAGATTATGGAGTTGGAATTATTGTTTATAATGAAAAAGGAAAAGTAGTAACTTTATTTAATACTGTAAGAGATGACTTATATTTTGACAAAAAAAATAAAGTGATCAGACTAATAATTCCTGAAAATGATTTTATCGCTGGAAAATATTATATTTCAGCTTCAATTTGTGATAAGAATGTAATGTTCTCATATGATAAAGTAGATTATGCAAAGTCATTTACTGTAAAAAATAAAAAAAATAAACTTGGGATACCAATAAGTGATGGTATGTTTAGAGCAAAACACTTTTGGGAATATAAGGGAGATAGCTTTGAATAAGATAAAAAAAATTATGCTGATTATAAAAATGTTTGGGAGAGGGTTCATTTTTTATAAAAAAAATGGTAGTTTTTTATTTTTTAAAAGAATATTTTGCACAACAAAAAATCGTAATATTATTGGAATAACAAGAGTTAGAAATGAAGAACTTTTAATTGAAGATGCACTTAGGGATGCAGGGAAAGTAGTAGATAGTTTAATAGTTTTTGATGATTGCAGTATTGATAAAACTATAAATAAAATAGTGAAAAGTAAAAAAGTAAATAAAATAATAATAAATACCTATTGGGATATTAATTGTCCTGAAAATGAAACAATTCATAGAGAGATATTATTAAAGGAAGCACATAGTGAGAAAGGTGCTTGGATTTTCAATTTTGATGCTGACGAAAGATTTGAAGGAGAAATAAGGGAATTTCTGCTGGAAAATTTAAATAATGATTCTTTTGACTCAATAAAAATAAGACTTTACGATGCTTATATAACGAAATATGATGAAGAAAAGGAATATAAAAAGGCAGATAAGCTCTTAAATTTCAGAAAATATTTTGGTCCTGAATATAGAGATATTTTAATGATTTGGAGAAATAAGAAATACTTTAAACATGAGGGTCTAATTCAAAGAGAACCATCTGGCGCTAAAAATAGTATTACAAAATTTAGATGTCAACATTATGGTAAGGCAATTTCTGTTGAACAATGGGAAGAAACCTGTAAATTTTATGAGACGTATTTTCCAGAACCTTATAAGAGTAAATGGAGTAATAGAAAAGGTAAAGCAATACATACTTTATCCGATTTTGGAAATACTTTATATCCATGGGGTGAAGAATTATTCACAAAATCCTTCATTTTAGATAATTAGGTGATAATAATGAAAGAAGCGTTGATTTCAGTCTATTCTTTAGTTGAGTATGCTGGCTCTGAAATAAATTCACTTCAAATTGCGCAAGAACTAAAGAAAAAAGGTTTTAAAGTGACAATTTTTACTTTTTCTTATGGTTATCCTATGAAAAATTTATTTGTTGATGAAGATATTGAAATAATAGATTTTTTTGAAAGTAGGATAAATTTTGAGAATAAAGAATTTGATTTGTTATGGTGCCATCATTCACCAACTTTATATTCGCTGATTTATAATTTGGGGATAAGAGCAAAAAAAATCATTTTTCAGAGTTTATCACCATTTATGGATTTAGAAGTAATTCCCTTTTTTTATGAACATATTTCTTTAATTCTTACAAATAGTCTGGAAACTAAAAATCAAATTATTAGCGATTTGAAAATAAATGAATTAAGAACTAAGATTACAGTATTTCAAAATTTTGTCCCAGATAGTTATTTTCAGGTAAAAAAGGATGAGTATATTTTAAAGAAGATAGCAATTATATCAAATCATTTATGTGATGAAATAAAAGATGTTTCTGAACTCTTCATAAAAGACGGATTAAAAGTAGATATTATAGGTAAAGAAAAAAAAGTAAAGTTTGTAGATAGAGAATTATTGTCAAATTATGATTTAGTTATTACAATTGGGAAAACTGTACAATATTGTTTTAGTTCTTCAATTCCAGTATATTGTTATGATTATTTCGGTGGACCAGGATATATTACAAAAGAAAATTTAGAAAAAGCTGAATCTTTAAATTTTTCTGGCAGAGGATTCAATAATTTAACTCAATATGAGATATATAAGGATATAATTGAAAATTATAATAAGAATATAGAAAATATTGATTTTTATCATGAGTATGCAAAGGAAAAATTTTCATTAAGTAAAAATATTGATGAAATACTGAAATATTTAACAGAATTAAAAGAAGTAAATATAGATATTTTAAAAAAAGAATACTCTTTAATAGAAAAGCACAATAATTATTTCTTGAATGAATTAAAAAATAATTTATATTATAAGAAGAAGAATAATTTTTGGGATATTGAAACTAGATTATTTTTTAAGATAAATGATGAATGGATTGAACAAGTTGACAAAAAAAGTAGTGTTTTTTATGAAAATAATATTTTGAAAGTAAAATATGTGTTCAAGCAGTTTCAGAAAACTGATGAGATTTTATTAAACCCTATAATTAACAAATTTATAAAATGCAAGATATATAGTATTATAATTAATGATGAAAAAGTTAACTATACTAATTCAAATATGTTGAAAAAAGATGAATTTGATTATTTTATCTCAGTATTTCCATTTTATGAAATAAAATTTGATAAAGTAATGGAAGTAAAAGAAATGTTTTTTGAAGTTGAGATAGTATTATTAAATGAATATGAAATTGCTGGAATGGCTGAAAATTTGATTTCAAATTATAAAAAAGATTCAGAAGAAAAAAATAATATTATAAAGTATAATGAATATTTGATAAAGGAAAAAACACAAGAAAATAATGAATTAAAAAGACAATTAAATTTTATTTTGGAATCAAAATACTGGAAAATCAGGAGAACAATTAAAGCAGCTGCTAATATCTTAAGGAGAAAATGAATTATGAAAAAAAATATTGTGCATTTAATAAAGAAATCTAATTCAGTAATAAAAAAAGAAGGTGTAAAAAGTTTTATTAAAAAAGGAAATAATTATATACGTAATAGATATAGTGGAAAAACATCATCTTTTAAAAAGAGTTATAAAGATATACTCTTCATAAATGGATGTTACTTGGATCATCCCAGAAGATATAGAGTTAGTCATCAAATTGAACAGTTAAATTTTGTTGGTTATTCTTGTGACGAAGTGTGGTATGAAAATCTAGATATGAATATGTTGAAATATTATAGAGGTTTTATTTTTTATAGATGCCCTAGTACACCATTAATATTAGAATTTATTGATAATGCAAAAAAATTTAATAAAAGAACTTTTTTTGATATAGATGACCTGGTTATAGACAAAAAATATGTTGAAACTATCAAATATCTTGATGAACTTACCAAAGAGGATTATAATCTCTATATAGATGGTGTGCAGAGAATGCAGGAAACTTTGAGAAAATGCGATTACGGAATAACAACAACAACAGTTTTAGCAAAAGAATTAAATAATTATACAAAAGAAGTTTTTGTAAATAATAATGTTGCTTCTGAAAGAATGGTGGAGATTTCTGAAAAAGCAATACAAAAGAAAAAAAAGAATGAGAATATTTATTTGGGATATTTAAGTGGCAGTATAACGCATAATCCAGATTTTGAATTAATATCTGATGTTATAAAAGAGTTATTACTAAATCATGAAAATTTATATCTTGTTATTACAGGTCTTGTAGATATACCTAATAATCTATTAGAAGTAAAAAATAAAATTATAAAAAAGGATTTTGTGGAATGGAAAAAATTGCCTGCAATAATAGCTGAGCTTGATATAAATTTAGTCCCTTTAGAGAAATCAATTTTTAATGAAGCAAAATCAGAAAATAAATGGGTAGAAGCAAGTTTAGTTAAAACTGTTACTGTAGCCAGTAAATTAGGACCTTTTGCTGAAATGATAGAAGAAGGGATTACTGGGTTTTTATGTGATACTGAAGAAGAATGGTATAAAACATTAAATAATTTAGTTTTAGATTCTGAATTAAGAAATATTGTTGCTGAGAATGCATATAAAGAAACTAGAAATAAAAATATAACAGCATATACAGGGATGAAGCTTGCTAATTTTTTAGAAAGCAAATTAGCTCCCAATATACTAATGGTTTTGCCATCTGTACAAATCAGTGGTGGTGTAAATGTAGCGAAAAAACATTGCAATATTCTTAAAAAATATGGTTTTGACATAACAATACTATCTATGGGTTCAGAAAATGATAATATAGACTATGATGGTGAAGAAATAAATGTTTTATCTATATTTAAATCAGAAATCCACGCTTATTTTAAAACAATGGTAGGGACATTATGGAGTACGATGGAATTTGTTAATTCTTATCCTAAAGTAAAAGAAAAGAAATATTTAGTACAAAATTTTGAAACAGATTTTTATGAAATAGGTCATTATTTTAGAAAGTTAGCGAATTTAACTTATAACTTTTTTTCAAATGTTAAATATATTACAATTTCAAAATGGTGTGAGAAATGGTTAATAGAAGATTTTAATAAAGATGTAAATTATGCTAGAAATGGTATAGACATAGATAGCTTTAAAGCTGTAAAAAGAGATTTTTCTGGGAAAATAAAGATATTAATAGAAGGAAATTCAGAAGATTATTATAAAAATGTAGATGAAAGTTTTAAAATAACCAATCAATTAGATGGAGAAAAATTTGAAATAGTCTATCTTTCTTATAAAGGAAAGCCGAAAGATTGGTATAGAGTAAATAAATTTTATAATAGAATTCCTCATGAAAAGGTTCATGAGTTGTATCAAGAATGCCATATTCTAATTAAATCAAGTATTTTAGAAAGTTTTTCTTATCCACCTTTAGAAATGATGTCAACAGGAGGTCTAGTTGTCGTAGCACCAAATGGAGGAAATATAGAATACTTAAAAGATCGTGAAAATTGTTTGATGTATACAAATGGCAATTTTGATGAGGCAATCCAATGCATTAATCTTATTCTGCAAGATAACAATTTAAGAGAAAAAATAATTGAAAATGGATTGAAAACAGGGGCAGAAAGAGATTGGAAACTATTGGAAAAAGAAATAATAAAATTATATGAATAGAAGGTAGATATTATGAAATTTAGTGTTCAAAAAACTCCTATTTCTGATTTATTAGTGATCAGACCAAATGTATATGAAGATGAGAGAGGATTTTTTCTTGAGACATATAATAAAGATGAATTTGAAAAATTAGGTTTAAATCTGGATTTTGTTCAAGATAATCATTCAAAATCTAAAAAAGGTGTGTTGAGAGGATTACATTTTCAAACAAAATTTTCACAGGGAAAACTTGTAAGAGTTACTAAAGGATCAGTTTGGGATGTTGCAGTTGATTTGAGGAAGGATAGTAAAACTTATAAAAATTGGTTCGGAATAGAAATAAGCGAAAAAAATAAGCTAATGTTTTATATTCCAGAAAATTTTGCACATGGTTTTTTAACTTTAGAAGATAATACAGAGTTTCAATATAAATGTACTAATTTTTATCATGCTGAATATGATTCTGGAATTATTTGGAATGATAAAAATATAAATGTAAAATGGCCATTTGATGTCTATGATATAGATATTAATGAAGTCATTATATCTGAAAAGGATAAAAAAATGCAAAATTTTGAGGATTACGATGAAAAAAAATAGAATATTAGCTATTATTGTTACATATAATCCAGAGAAAGATTTCATCAAGAATTATAATTCTGTAAAAAGTCAGGTTGAAAATATCATAATAATTGATAATAATTCAGACAATAAAATAAAATTATTATTAGAAAATTTAAAAAATGAGAATGTGAAAGTTATTTTTAATGAAGAAAATATTGGGATTGCTGCTGCACAAAATATCGGAATTCAAGAAGCAGTAAAAAATGATTTTGAATGGATTCTTTTATTAGATGATGACTCGTATTTAGAGAGAGAGATGGTTGAATATCTTCTCAAGAGATATGAAATATATACTAATAAATCAAAAGTAGCTATTTTAGCCCCTAATATACAGGAAAAAAATCTCAAACACAGCATGAAATATATAGTCAAAGATAAAATTTTATTCAAGAAAAGAGGGTTTGAAAATCAGAGTTATTTAGATAATGTTTTAACAGTAATATCATCTGGATCTATGATAAATATAGAAAAGATAAAAAAATATGGTATGATGAAAGAAGACTATTTTATAGACTTTGTTGACACAGAATTTTGTTTAAGAATAGTTTCAAATGGTGAAAAAATATTGGCAGTGAAAGATGCTGTTTTAATGCATGAGATAGGAAAGAAAAAAGAGTATTCAATTGCAGGAATTAAAGTACGTACTTCTAATCATAATTCACAAAGATTATACTATATGTATAGAAATCGAATTCTAGTTTGGAGAAAATATTTTTTTAAGGTTTTTTCATATATAAGTTATGACATTATATATTCAAATTATCAATTTTTACTTATACTGATGTTTGAAAAAGAAAAAATAAGTAAAATAAAAGCTGTATTTAAAGGAATAAAGGATGGACTCTTTTTTAGTAAGGATAAATTATGAATTTTAGAATTGAAATATTAATGACTACATATAATGGAGAAGAATTTTTACGAGAACAATTAGATTCTATTATCAGACAATCGTATAAAAATTGGAATTTAAAAATAAGGGATGATTTTTCTAATGATAATACTTTGAAAATATTATCGGAGTATTGTGAAAAAGAATCCAGAATTCAAATAATTGAGGACGACAAAGGAAATTTAGGTATAGTAAAAAACTTTGAAGAATTACTTAAATATTCAGATGCTGAATTTGTGATGTTTGCAGATCAGGATGATATATGGTTAGATAATAAGATAGAAGAATTTCATAAAGTTATAATTGAAAGTGATTATGATAAAGAAGAAATGGTACTTATTCATTCAGATTCATATGTATATTTTAATAATAAAGTAATCAGAGACTTTATAGGAAAAAAAGCATTAAAAAAAGGAATACGGAATTATTTTTTTGAATATATAGTACAAGGGTCGTCAACGATGGTAAATAGAAAAATAATAGATGCTTCAATGCCATTTTTGGATGAGGTATATTTACATGATAGGTATTTTCATATATTAGCTGAGTTATTCGGGAAAAGATACTACATTCCCACACCACTAATAAATTATAGACAACATGAAAAGAATCAAATAGGATCTGGAAAGAGCATCTTTTACAATATATTTCATAAAAGATATTTTTTTAATAAGGATAGAAAATTAATAGAAAAAATTTTACATGTTTATAGCACAGATATCAATAAAAATAATAAAAAATTAATAATGGATTATCTGGGCATCACAAATACTAATTTTTCACATTTAAAGAGGTTACATATACTAAGAAAAAGTGGAATATATATGAATTTTAAAAAAAAGTTCTCTTTATTATTTAGAGGGTAATGGCTAAGAGAGGAGTATTATGATTTTAATAATAGGTTCAAATGGGCAGTTAGGTCATGATTTTCAAAAATTATTTGATAATTTAAATATGAAATATATAGCAGTGGATTATAAAGAACTTGATATCACAAATAATATAAAAGTTGAAGAGTTTTTTAATAAAAATAAGGAATTTAATATTATAATAAACTGTGCTGCTTATAATGATGTTGATAAGGCAGAGACAGATACAGAAAAATGTTACTTACTTAATTCGAAGGCTCCTGAGAAGTTAGCAGAGATATGTCAAAAGAGCGGAGCAATATTTGTAACATATTCAACAGATTTTGTCTTTGATGGACATCAAAAAGTACCTTATACAGAAGAAGACATCCCAAATCCACTATCAGTATATGGAGAATCAAAATATAAAGGAGAAACTGAAGTTTTAAAAAGTTATGATAAAGCATATGTAATCAGAACTTCATGGGTCTTTGGTATTGCAAATAACAATTTTAATAAACAAGTTATAAATTGGAGTAAAAGTAAAAATGAATTGAGCATTGTAGATGATCAGATATCTGTTCCAACGTATTCGAAAGATTTGGCTGAATTATCATGGGAATTAATTAAAACGAACAAGTTTGGATTATATCATTTGACTAATTCAGGAGAGTGCAGTAAGTATGAACAGGCCAAATATATATTAGAGAAAATTGGCTGGAATGGTAGCTTAAGTGTTGCGAAAACCAAAGATTTTAATTTACCGGCAAAAAGAGCAGAGTATACGAAATTATCGTCTGAAAAAATTGAAAAATTGTTAGGAAAAAAAATTCCTGATTGGAGAGATGCAATAGACAGATTTTTAATAGAAATGAAAAATGAGGGAGAATTATAGTGAAAACATATTTAATAACAGGAGCAGCTGGTTTTATTGGTGCCAATTATCTGAAATATGTTCTTAAGTTACACAGGGATATAAAAGTCGTTGTTTTAGACGAACTGACATATGCAGGAAATTTAGGCACAATAGAAGAAAATATTCAAGATGATAGAGTAAATTTTGAAAAAGGGGATATAAAAGACCCTGTTTTGGTAAAGGAATTAATAAATAAGTATAATGTTGATTATATAGTAAACTTTGCAGCAGAATCGCATGTAGACAGATCAATAGAAAATCCTCAGGTATTTTTGGAAACAAATATTCTTGGAACTCAAAATTTACTGGAATGTGCTAAATCATCATGGAAAGTCGGAGAAGATGAAAATAGTTATCCGACATATAGAAAAGGAGTAAAATTTTTACAGATATCGACTGATGAAGTTTATGGTTCATTATCAAAGGATTTTGAAGAACCACAAAATCTGGAAATTTCAGTTGAAGTTGCCAAGAAAATTGCTTCTGACAGAAAATTACAAACTTATGGAAAAGAATTTTTTACGGAAAAAACTCCTTTAGATCCAAGAAGCCCGTATTCTGCATCTAAAGCAGGGTCAGATTTCATAGTACTGGCTTATGCTGAAACTTATAAAATGCCGATAAACATAACAAGATGTTCAAATAACTACGGTCCATATCACTTTCCAGAAAAATTAATTCCTTTGATGATAAAAAATGTTCTTGAAGGAAAAAAATTGCCGGTATACGGTGATGGAAAAAATGTAAGAGACTGGCTGTATGTTGAAGATCACTGTAAAGCAATAGATATTGTTCTTAGAAATGGAAAAATAGGAGAAATATATAATGTAGGTGGCTTTAATGAAGAGCAGAACATAAGAATAGTGAAATTAGTTATTGACATTATACAAGAACTTACTAGAGAAAATGAAGAATACAAAAAAATATTGAAAACAGAATGGGAAAATATAAATTATAATTTAATTACTTATGTTCAAGACAGATTAGGGCATGATAGAAGATATGCCATTGATCCAACGAAAATAGTGAGTGAATTAGGATGGTATCCAGAAACAAAATTTGAAGATGGTATAAGAAAAACTATAATATGGTATTTAGATAATCAAAAATGGGTTGAGGAAGTAATATCAGGAGATTATCAAAAATATTATGAGAAAATATATGGAAATAAATAATAAAAGAGATGTAAATTCTCTTTTTTTAATATAAAAAATATGATAAAAGGAAATATTTATGTTATAATATTTGAAAGTGTTTTTTATACAAATAAAAAATTAAATATATAGAGATAAGCTTAGGAGGAACAATGAATAAAATTAGAAAAGCAGTAATACCAGCAGCAGGTTTAGGGACAAGAGTACTGCCGGCTACAAAAGCTCAACCAAAAGAGATGCTTGTGATTGTGGATAAACCAGCTCTTCAATATTTAGTGGAAGAATTGGTGGATTCAGGAATAGAGGAAATACTAATAGTAACTGGAAGAAATAAGACATCGATAGAAAATCATTTTGATTATTCTTATGAGTTAGAAACAACATTAGAGGAAAAAGGGAAGGAAGATTTGCTTAAAGTGGTACAGCACATATCAAACATGGCCAACATCTACTACGTTAGACAAAAGCAGCCGTTAGGACTGGGACATGCAATAGGTTGTGCGGAAAGTTTCATAGGGGACGAGCCGTTTGTAGTAGTATTGGGAGATGATATTATTCATAATCCAGGCTATCCTGCAACAAAACAGCTGATAGAAAAACATGAACAGCTGGGAAAAGGGAATATTCTCGGGGTTCAGGAAGTACCTGAAACAGAAGTAAACAAGTACGGAATTGTTGATCCTCTGAAAAAAATAGATGACAGAACTGTGGAAGTAAAAGGATTTATAGAAAAGCCTGAAGTAAATGAAGCGCCAAGCAGACTTGCAGCATTGGGAAGATATGTTTTAGAGCCGGAAATATTTAAATACCTGAGAGAAACGAAGCCCGGAAAAGGCGGAGAAATCCAATTGACAGATGCTATTTTCAAAATGGAAAATGACGGGCATAAATTATATGCTTACGACTATGAAGGAATAAGATATGATACCGGGGACAAATTCGGGATGTTTAAAGCCACTGTGGAAATGGCTTTGAGACATGACGAATTAAAGGAAATGGTTTCTGAATATCTGAAAAATTTGAATATTGATGAAATAAAATAAAAAAAATCATTCTTAATAAATAATATAATATATTTATTTTGAATGATTTTTTTCTATAAAATTAAACTAGACACATAATGTGTCTAGTCTGAATAAAAAACTATTATTATTTTCTCTAGCACATATATTATATGTTTCAAAACTTATAAAAACCTTTCAAATACCTTTTTTTTATCTTTTAATTTATTTTATATAACAACAGTATTAAAGAAAAAATATAAATTCTTTTATACAAATAAGAAGTAAACTATAGTAAAGATTTTTAAAAAAACGAACGTTTATTTGAAAAAACATAATAAAAATTTATAAATTACAGAATTTATAAAATAAAATTTCAAAAGTTAAATAATTTAATCGTAATAAAAAATATAACTTTATAAATGTTAAATATAACTAAAATATTATAATTATTGACTTAATTTTAATATTCAGGTATAATGTTATAAGTGTAAATTTTTATAAAAATATAAAATTTCCATATTAAAACATATTACATCTTTGTTTTTTATATATTCAGAATATACAATTAAGTGAATCTGAAAAAACAATAATATTGTTTTTTTATTTTGAAAATAAAAAGTTGTATGACGAAATAGCGTGGAATTATATATTTATAAACTGATATTTTTATTATTAATATGAAAGATAAGTAGGGTTTTTCATCAAAATAATCAAAAAAATATAGCAGATACACAGCTTTTTTATAAGGAGGAGAAATGAAAAAAAATAAAAGCATTATAGCATTTTCACTTGCATTAAATGCAGTATTGTCGACATATTCGGGAAGTGCACCTGCAAAGTCTTTAAATATGAACAGTGATAATGTATACAATAAAATAATAAAAGATATGAAAAGCGGGAAATCCAGCAATGGAACTTATAAAATGCTTGAAGATATTCTAAATAAAAGAAATAAAGAATTAAAAGATTTATATCTTCAGGGAGATTATATAGTAAAGCCTGAATATCTTGAATGGCAGATATTTGCATCAGCATTTTATGCTGAAAGAGATAACGGAGATAATACTTCAGAGAATGCAAGATATAGATCAGGGACTGAGGGTTATTATGATTCAAATGGTGAGTTTGTTTCTACAACTCCTGGAGCAAAGCCGTATAAACCGCCACAAGAACCTAAAATAATTGATTTAGGAATGAGTATACCTCTAAGAGAAATAAATAGAGAAAACTTTAATATACAAATAAATTTAAATGCTGAAAAGCCGGCAGTACCCGCGGTACAGGGAGAAATCGTACTTGATAGTCTAAAGGCGCCAAATTTGGATCTGATAACTTTTAATCCACAGGCACCAATAGTAAATTCAGTAAATCCACCTACAGTAAGCATAGTTATACCATCTCTTATAGTATACGCCAACAGTGCAGGAGATACATTACTGGGTGTTAACGTTAATGTAGGAGCTGGTACACACACATTAAGTACTGTAGCAGGAATGCCTGGAGGGTCAAATACATATAAGGATAATTCTGTTGTAGAATACGGCGGTAACGGTGGATCATTCTCTTCAGCTGCAAATTCTGAAATGGTAGTAGATGTCAGCAAAAGAAGAGCTGTTTCAATAGATTCAAATAAAAATCTTACATTTACTAATAACGGAAAAGTTACTCTCGTTTCTGAAGAAACTGCTGGACTGGAGGTTCAATCTAATTATGATATGTCAATTGGAAGTGTGCCTACTGTAAATGATCCTGATATGACAGCGATAAATAACGGGACAATAGAAGGTAAGGGGAATAAACAGGTAGCGATGGTATTTACGCCTGAGCAGGATGCATGGGGGCTTAACGCACTTGAAAACAGAAAAGATATAATAATGAGTGGATCACAGTCTACGGGAATAGCCTTAAATGGAGCTGCAGGACGGGCATGGAAATTAAAAGCTTTAAACAGCGGAAATATAGAATTAAACGGCACAAAAAGTTTTGGAATAGCCCTTCCGAAAAACAGTAACCTAATGACAGGTTCGTCAATACTGAATGATACCGCAGGAATAATTACAGTAAAAGGAGACGAGTCCGGAGGTATAGTAGTACAGAGTATAATAGAAAGCGGAGTTTTGAATAAAGGAAGTATAGCTATAAATTCCAATAAGTCGTTTGGATTATATTCTGAGATTACAAATGAAATAAAAAATGACGGAAAAATAACTTTAACTGGAAGTTCTGAGTCAATAGGACTAAGAAGTGCAGGCGGTTTTTTGAGCAATACAGCATCAGGGAAAATAACTGTAACAGGCGGTTCTAAAAATATAGGTATGTATGCATCGTCAGGAAAAGTGGAAAACAGCGGAGAAATAAGTATAACTGCAGGTACGGATAATACAGGAGCAGTACTTAACGGAGCTTCATCTTCTGGGAAAAATACGGGGAAAATATCAGTGTCCGGTACAGGATCAAGCGGTATTATAGTTACAGATGGAGCGTCATTTGAGAACACGAATGAGTTAACTGTAAGCGGAGCTGATTCATATGGACTGATAGCAAAGGGCGGAACAGTAAAAGGAGGAACTGTTAATATTGATGTAACAGGTTCAGGATCAGTAGGCGCATATGCTGGAGGAAGTTCTTCTGCGAGTAATGTTGAAATAACAGGTGGAAATGTTAATCTTTCCGGCGGAGGAATAAATTTTAATTCTGGGCAGAATGGTACATTAAACCTAAAAAATACAAAATTCATTACTGGAAAAGAAAGTTTAGGATTTTATGCTACTGGAAACGGAATAATAAATATTCAAAACCTTGAAGGGACAATAAAAGGAGGCTCTGATTCAACAGAAAGAGGAACAGCTTTTTATGTAATAGGAAGCGGAGTAGGATCAACGAATATAACAACATCTGCGGACATAGAAAGTCTTCTTGCAAGTTCGGGAATAAATATAAGCGGTCTTAAACTGAACATGGAATCAGGTTCAAGATTATTCTCGCTGGGGAATGTATCGCTTAACCTGAGTGTAGTGGATGGTATAAATACTGCCGGCTTTACAACAATGACAATAAACGGAAGTGACTATAAAACGATCCTGCTTCATAAAGGGCTTTTAAACATAGATAAAAATGTTAATCTCGATGATACAAATTCAGATTATACAAAAATAGAGATGGCAAACAGCAGTATAATAAATAACAGTATAATCACAGGTGCAGGAAATTCAAAAGTAGGAATGGCACAGGCAAATGCTGCGGGATTAGCTAAAAATACTGTAAATCTGGTTAATAACGGCGAAATAAATCTTTCAGGACAGGAATCAATTGGTATTTATTCTAATTACGGAATAATAGAAAATAATAATATTATAGAAACAAGCGGTTCAAAATCTTACGGAATTTATGGTGTAAACGGAACTGAAGTGATCACTGCTGCGGGAAGTGAAATTAAGACAGGCAGTGAGGGTGCGGGAATAGTACTTCAAAGTTATGTGACAGATCCATTGACAGGAACAGTAGTAAGCAGCGGGTACGGAGACGGTACGTTTAAACTGGAGCATGACGGGAAAATAACAGTATCAGGATCAAAATCATTCGGAATTTATGCTGATAATAATGATGCTGCAGTATCACCATCTATAACAAACAGAATAGTAAACCTAAATGCAGGATCAATGATAGATTTAAGCGGAACAACAGATAAAGGTACAGGTGTCTATGCTAATAGATCGACTGTTAACTCTACAGGAGATATAAAAGTTGGTTCTAACGGGGCAGGAATATATTCTAAGGACAGTAAAATCAATATTAACGGTGGAATAATAGAATTAGCAGGAACTGATTCTACAGGGATAATTTTGAGTGGAACATCTGATCTGACTGCAACAGCTGGGACTATTAATGTAAAAGGAAATAACAACACAGTTTTTGTAGTAGGAGCAGGCTCTGTAACAACAGGACTTGAAAATATTTTGGTAAATATAGATCCGGGATTAAAACTGACACTGGCAAATGTAAAGAATAATACATTTACATATGACGGAACTATATCTGGTCTGGGTGAGGAATCGGTATTGATATACGGGGATAATTCGAATATCAGTCTTGGAAACAGTGCTGTAATTACTTCTACAGCGGCAAAAGTTACAGGATTGGCAGCAACTGGTCAAAAAGCTGTAAATAAAGGGGTATTATCATTAACAGGATCTAACTCTACAGGAATTTATACTGATGGTGCTGATGCAGTAAATGAAAATAATATAGTTCTTGGAGTAAGCGGAATAGGAATATATAATAAAGGTGCTAAGGCTGATAATATTTCCGGTGAGATAAAAACAGGAGAGAACGGAGTCGGAATATTCGGGACAGATTCAACAAGCCTGAATAACAACGCATCAATAAATAGTGCTGAAAAATCTGTAATAGGGATTTATTCCGAAGGAGATATTACAGGGACTTCAGTAAAAAATGACGGATCAGGAGTTATTGATTTATCAGGGGAAAATTCAATAGGAATCTATACCGCAGGTACTTCGGCAAAAACAATAACTAATGATGGTATAATAACTATGGGTAACTCTTCTGACATAAATAACCCAAGTATAGGAATATACAGCAGTACATCAGGAAACAGCATTATAAATGCTAATAAAATAAATACCGGTGATAATTCTGTGGGAATCTACAGTAAAGACGGTACTGTTACTCAAAGCGGGGATATAAATTCCGGTAATGCTGGAACAGGAATATACGCATCTGGAGGATTGGTAAATCTGAACAACGGTTCATCAATAAATGTCGGAAGCAATGAAGCGGTGGCAGTGTACGCAGTTAATGGTGCCGGAATAACAAATAACAGCTCAGGTATAACATTAGGAAATAAAAGTATCGGATTTGTGCTGGAATCTGGGGCAACACTGACTAATAACGGTTCAATAACATTAGGAGACGAAAATATATTCGTATATGGAAATGGTGCCGGAACTGTGACAAGTTCAAATATAGCAGCTATATCCGCGACAGGTTCAAACAATATAGTCTTTTATACTGTTAACGGAGGAAATGTAGTAAATAATTCTTCAATAACAGCTGATACAGGAACAGGAAATATAGGTATATATAATAAGGGCGGAAGTATAGAAAATCACGGGGATATATATTTGGGGAATTCTCAGATTATATATAACGGCAGTATAGTAGATGCAGAAAACAGCAGATATTCAGTAGGTGTTTACGGGGAAAATTCAAAAGTAGAAAACTACGGAAATATAAGTCTGGGAGAAGATGTAGTAGGGGTATATGTAAAAGACAACTCGGTAATAGCTAAAAATCACGGAATAATAACTGCAGGAAGTTTGGCAAATCCTAAAAAAGGAGCAATTGGTATATTTGCTGACGGCGGAGTAGGATTTGAAAACTTTGGGGATATTACATTATATGGTGAAGGCGTAATAGGTATTGCCGGTAAAAATGCCGGAAAAATAATAAACCATGCAGTAATATCAGTAACAGGAGAAAATTCTGTGGGAATATACGGGACACTAAATACCGAAGTAGAAAATAAAGGTACAATAAATGTTTCCGGAAATAACGGAATCGGAATAATTGCGCCGGATGGTAAAATAATAAATGAAGGAACTATCAATTTTTCTGACGGAGCTTCATCTGTAAAATTACAGGACGGTTATGCAATACCTGAACTTATAAATGCCGGAATAATAAATGTAAACGGACATTTCAGCAATGAAGGAATGGAAATTTCATTAAAGCCAAACCTTGATACATTACAGGAATCTACAATTCCTGGTGTTGATTTCACATTGAACAGCGGATCAATATCAGCTAACAGTATGCATATAACAGATACAGTAAAAATACTCCCGGATTTTTCACAGGGGACTAATGCCAAAGTATATAAACTGGAAGATGTTTTTCTGACAAGCAACGGGACAATAACATCATCAAATGGAAAAATACCTGTAGTAAGTAAATCACTTACATGGGAAGCAACGCCAAAAGTAAATGCAGACGGAAATGTGGATATATACATGCAGAAAATTGATTATCATGATTTTACAGACGGGTTATGGTACGATGATTTTGGTAAGGCACTGGATGATAAATATGCAGGAGCTTCTGGAGATGGCGGTAAAATATTTGACCAGATAGATCTTCTGGAAAATGAAAGAGACTTCAGACATGTAATGGCAAGTCTTGCAGGTAATGTTTATTCTAACATAAATCAAAGAGAAGATGATATGGCAAGAGTTTTTGAAAATTCGCTTGATCTTCTTCAAAATTCAACAAACAATACAAAAGAAAATGTAAAAATAAATGTTATAGCAGGAAAAGGAAGAAATACTGAAGATACAGACGGAGTAGTAGGATATGATTATACTACAACAGGAGTATTGGCTTTACGTGAAGTAGAAAGAACTTACAGACACACATTCGGGTATTCACTTGGTTATTTACACACAGGATTTGAATTCAAGGACGGAAACCAGAGTGAGGAATGGGTAGATACGGTTCAGCTGGGTATTCATAATAAATACAAGGCTAATGACTGGAAAGTATTAAATAATCTAACAGGAAGAGTAAGTTTCCATAATATAGACAGAAATATAGACTGGCCTTCACCAACAGGAAGATCAGAAATGAACGGATCATATGAAACATACTCAGTAACTTCTGATAATATACTTGGCAGAGAATTTTCATTAGGGAAAAAGGCGAGCATTACACCTTACGGAGCATTCAGGGCAATGTATGTAACAAGACCGGACTTTAGTGAAAAAGGACTCGAAGCACTGGAAGTGGAAGGAAATGATGCATGGAGTGCAAAACCAAGAGTAGGAGTGGAAGTAAAAGGAGCAGTACCTCTTGGATCGAATACAGCATGGCAGCTGAAAGGTGCACTTGATGTAGCTTATGAATACGAGCTTGCTGACTTGAACGAAAGAGAGAGAGCAAGATTAATCTCTGTGGAAGATAATTATCATAAATTATCAAAACCGGAAGATGAAAAAGGAACTTTCAGAACAAGAGCTTCAATTGGTGTAGAAATAGAAGACAGATACGGAATATTTATTAACGGAGAATATGGAGTAGGAAATGACAGCCGTGATGATTACAGAGCAGGTGTCACTCTGAAAGCAGTATTTTAATTATAATTAATTGTTTAGGGACGGAACAGAAATGTTTCGTCTCTTTTATAATATTATACTATTTAAAAAATATTATAAAATACAGAAAATATCAAGTGTATACAGCAACAGCAATATGTGATATAATAAACAATATTTATAAAAAATACAGAAAATTCATAAATAATGAAATAAAGGAGAACAAATGTTTATAGATGAAAGCATAATATTTTTAAAATCCGGTGACGGAGGAGACGGAGCCGCTACATTCAGGCGTGAAAAGTTTGTACAATTCGGCGGACCAAACGGCGGCGACGGAGGAAAAGGCGGAGATATAGTTTTTGAAACAGATCCTAATATAAATACCCTCGTTGATTTTAAGTTCAGCAAAAAGTTCGTGGCTTCAAACGGTGAAAACGGAAGAAAAAACAGAGCTGCCGGGAAGTCAGGGGATGATCTTGTAATAAAGGTGCCTGTAGGTACTATGATAAGAGATGTAGAAACTAATAAACTTCTCATGGATCTGAATGAGGAAAATATGAAAGCAGTTTTCTTAAAAGGAGGAGACGGCGGAAGAGGAAATGTACATTTTAAATCTTCTGTAAGAAAAGCTCCTAAATTGGCAGAAAGCGGAAGAGAAGGACTGGAATTGAAAGTAAAGCTGGAATTGAAGCTTCTTGCTGATGCTGCACTCGTAGGTTATCCAAGTGTAGGGAAATCAAGCTTTATAAATAAAGTATCTTCTGCAGGTTCAAAGGTAGCGAGTTATCATTTTACCACATTGAAACCAAAGCTTGGTGTGGTACGTCTCGGAGATGAAAAAAGTTTTGTAATAGCAGATATTCCGGGATTAATAGAAGGAGCCCATACAGGAACAGGGCTTGGAGACAGGTTCCTGAGACACATTGAGAGATGTAAGGTAATATTGCATATAGTGGATATTTCCGGAATGGACGGGCGTGATCCTAAGGATGACTTCATAAAAATAAATAAAGAACTCGAAAATTACAGTGAAAAGCTGTCAAAGAAAAAGCAGATAGTAATTGCCAATAAAATAGATATGCTTTTTGATGATGAAAAGTATAATGAATTTGAAGAATTTGTGAAATCTTTAGGTTATGAAAAGGTTTTTCCTGTTTCTGTTCTTGCGGGAGAAGGTATTAAGGACGTAATCAGTGAAACATGGAAGCTGATTCAGGAAATCCCGAGGGAAGAGCTGGAAGAGGAACATTCGCTTGAAGAAATTCTTCCTGAGATTATAAACAGAAAATCAGACTGGATCATAACAGAAATAGATGAAGGAGTATTTGAAGTAGAGGGGCAGATAGTGGATAATGTCCTGAAAAAATATGTGTTTAACGGTGACGAAGGTGTGGTAAACTTCCTTCACATGATGAGATCTTTGGGAATGGAAGGTAAACTGGAAAAAGCCGGGGCTAAAAACGGAGATACCATTGTAATCGCAACATATGAATTCGAATACATTGTTTAAAAGGGAGAGGCATGAAAGGATTAGTAATAGCAGGGCCTACAGGTGTAGGGAAAACCGAGCTTTCTCTTAAACTCGCCGAAAAGCTGAAAACAGAAATTATATCGGCAGATTCAATGCAGATATACAAAGGCATGGATATAGGAACAGCAAAGATAAAACCTGAAGAAATGAACGGCATAAAACATTATATTATAGATATTATCTCGCCGGATGAGGATTATTCTGTAGGGAACTTTGAAAGGGATGTAAACGGGATACTGGAAGAAAAAGAGAAAAATAATGAGGATATTATTATCGCCGGAGGAACAGGACTTTATATAAATGCTGTGACAAACGGGATATCAGAACTTCCTGAAAAAGATGAAAATCTTCGGAAAAATCTGTCAAAGAAGTCTTTGGAAGAATTGCAGGAAGAGCTTTATAATCTTGATCCTGAATCATATAATGAGATAGATATAAAGAATAAGATAAGAGTTCTGCGTGCTTTGGAAGTGTGTATTTTGAGCGGGGAAAAATTTAGTATTTTAAAAAATAAAAATATAAAAAGAAATAACTATAATTTTATGAAAGTCTTATTGGTAAGAGACAGAGAAGAGTTATATAGCAGAATTGATAAAAGAGTTGACATAATGATGAATGATGGTCTTTTACATGAAGCAGAAGAAATTTATAATAAGTATAAAAATTCGCTCTATAAAATAAGTGCTATAGGTTATAAAGAGCTTTTTTCCTGTTTCAACGGAGAGATATCACTTGAGAATGCTGTGGATAAGATAAAAATGGAATCAAGAAGATATGCCAAAAGGCAGATGACATGGTTTCGCCGTGAGAAAGATTATCATATTTATAATTTGAGCATTCAGAGTGAGAATGAAATATTTCAGGATATTTTGGAAAAGTGGGAGAATTATAATAAATAAACATCCTTATTTCTATAAAAAGTAAAATCATTTTTCGGTTAACAAAAATGAAGAAAAAAAATTGCATAAACAGTATATATAAACTGAAATTAATAAAAGGAGCCCAAATGAAACACAATAAAGTATTATTTCTGATATTTCATGTATTTGTAATAATGTTTGTCCTGATTCTGACGAATATCTTTACACCGGTTGACAATGTGGAGAGCATGAAATTTTTGGAGGCAGTGTTGCTTGTATTATATATATACACGATATTAACAGCTAAAATGTATTTAAGCTGGCTGAATTCATATATGATTTTTTTGTATACGCTCTTTTTATTCAATTTTACCAGAGTTTTTTTGGATATAATCGGATACAGGACTTTTGGATGGGCAACGAAATTTGCAAATTATTATTTTTATTACGGAATCAGGAATGAAATTCTGGAAGTTTTTATATTGATTCTGCTTTTTACACATTTAGGATTCGCTATTTCAATATTAAATGAAAAAGAATTGCATTTGAAAGTAAAATTACAGTCAAGACCATTTTTTACACAAATAGGAATTATTTTATTTTTATTAAGCCTTCCGGGAATACTGGCAAAAATGCTGATACAGCTGAGACTGATTCTTCAGGTGGGTTATGAGGCATACTATACAGGAGTATTGAAAAATATAGATTATCCGGTATTTACAAAAGGATCAGGTACTATAATGACAATAGGATTTTTGATTTTTCTTATATCAATACCATCAAAAAAGAAATTTATATCCATAAGCTCTCTGTACCTCCTTGTGAAGCTCATAGATTCCATGAAAGGAGCCAGATCGGTATTCCTTACACAGCTTTTATTTATAATGTGGTATTATTATAAAGTATACGGGACAAAAATAAGGTTTGGCACTATTATAAAACTCGGGGTCTTTACTATGATATTTTCTCAGGTGCTGGTTTCTGTGAGAAGTAAAAAGGTATTTTCACTGGATCTGATAAACGGAATATTTGATTTTTTACACTCACAGGGAGTAAGCTATCTGGTTCTGGGATATTTGATACAGTTCAAAAATTATATACATGAAAGTAAGACATACCCGTATATTTTACAGGGGCTTTTCGGATTTCCGCCGCAGTCTGTGGAAACTCTGAAAGCTACTAATTCTCTTGCTGACAGGCTTACTTATTATTTGAATTCCGCTGCATATATCAGAGGTGAAGGAATAGGGTCGAATTATATAGCGGAATTTTATGATCTGGGATATATATGGCTTATTATCGGGTCAGTGTTATTAGGATATATAATTATAAAATATGAAAAATACGTTACTAAAAGCAGATATATGCTTTTGATATCAGCATATTTTATACCAAATCTTTTTTATATACCAAGAGGTTCATTTTTTGGAAGCGGGTTAATAAAAGGAATGTTATTTTATACAATACTATATCTGGCAATGCAGATACTGGAAAATATGTATTTTAGAATAAAAGGAGCTTATAATGATAGAAAAGAAGATCTATTACATTTGGATGGGAGACAAGGAAAAGCCTGAGATTTTTCATAAATGTTATAATTCTTGGAAGAAAAACTTACCGGAATATGATATAATAGAAATAAATGAATCGAATTTTAATTTAAGCAAATATATAGAAGAGAACAGGTTTTTCAGAGTTTGCTACGAAAAAAAACTATGGGCTTATATATCAGATTACGTAAGAATAGTTCATTTGTATGAGCATGGCGGAATATATATGGACATAGATATGGAAATAATTAAAAATATAGATAAAATGCTGGAAAACAGATTTTTCATAGGGTATGAAGATGAAAAAAATATAAGTGTAGGAATCTTTGGAACTGTAAAAGGGCATATTTTTCTGAAAAAAGTGATGGAATTTTACGAAAATGAAATATGGGAAAAACCTTTGTGGACAATACCCAAAATATTCACTTATATTCTTGAAAGAGATTTTGGTATGAAATCCGGAAGCACGCATATAGAAAACGAAGATATGGAGTTATACCCGAGAGAATACTTTTATCCTTATCATTTTAAGGAGACATACACAGACGAGTGTATAACCGAGAATACTTATGGAATACACTGGTGGAATGACAGCTGGAATAGTCTGAAAGTAAGCCTGTTTATGGAAACAAAGCATCTGCACGGCATAAAAAAAGGGGTTAAGATATTAAAAATCTTTCTTAGATATACTTTGAAAAAGAGGTAACTTCAATGAAAAAAATAATTACAGTATTGTTTTTCTTAACATACATCCTGGAGGCAAAAAATTTGAAAATAATGACATATAATATATACGGCGGCAGACTGGCTAACGGAACAACCATAGGGAGAAATATAAAAAAATTTGATCCTGATTTTATTTCTTTGCAGGAAGTGGATTATTATACTAAAAGAAGTAATTTTAACGATATTGTAAAGGATATAGCTCAGGAACTGAACTACAGCTATTATTACTTTAAAAAATCGAGAGATTATGATTCTGGAGAGTTCGGCATAGGATTTGTATCAAGATATCCCATAGAAAAGATTTTTGAGTATGAACTGCCTTCAATAGGAGCGGAAAAACGTCAGGTAATAGCTGCACAGATAGATGAGAGAATTTTTTCTAAAAAAGTGCTCATAATTGATACGCATTTGGATTATAACCCGAATATAAAGGCAAAAGAGATGGAAGCACTGTTAAATATAACGGCAGAGTTTCCGGGAGATGTAAAGTTTTTAACAGGAGATTTTAATCTGCTGCCTACATCTGAGTATTACCAGCAGATAATTCAGAGCTGGAATGATACATATTTATTTGATGAGCCCAGAATAGATTATATCTTTGGAGATAAGACAAATAACTGGAGTCTGAGAAGCAGTAAGTTCATAAAAGACGAGTATCTGGACTGGACTACTTTAAGCGATCATTTTCCATATATGATAAATGTAGACATAAAATAGGAGGTTTTAAGTTGAAGATATCTTTAATAATGCCTACAATCAACAGACGTGATGAGCTGATAATATTTTTGCAGAGCCTTGAAAGCCAGACTTATAAGAATTTTGAGTTAATTGTACTGGATCAGAATTCCGGAGATTTTATAACAGAGATAATAGAAGGATTTCAGAAACATCTGGATATAAAGTACATAAAGAGCAGCGATTGGGGACTCAGTCTGAACAGAAACGAAGGTCTTATAATAGCAGACGGGGATATAATAGCTTTTCCAGATGATGATTGTGAATATCCGGAAGATATTCTGGAAAAAGTGGTGAAATTTTTTGAGGAAAATAAGGAATACAGAATTTTTTCATGCAGAACTCTTGAGCGTGGAAAAGATTACGGCACTGGTATAATGGCAACAGAGGAAGCTGAAATAACATACAGTAATGTAGAGGAAACTGTAAAATCCATAACTTTCTTTGTAAACTACAAGCTGGAAGATCTGACGTTGTTTGATACAGAGCTTGGAGTAGGTGCATATTTCGGAAGCGGTGAAGAAACTGATTATATGCTTGAGCTTCTTCATAAAGGTTTCAGGGGAAGATATTTCCCTGATGAAATAGTGTATCATCCTGCTAAAAAGGGAAATTACAATGACGTGGAAAGAGCATACAGATACGCTTTAGGATATGGAGCCCTTGTGAAAAAAGAGGTAAAGCTGAGAAAAAATAAAAAATATTTTTCAAAGTATTTAAAGAAAATGATAAGAAGTATCGGCGGAATGATCATTTCAAAAGAGAGAAGATACTATTATCATGTATTTATGGGGAGACTAAGAGGATATAAAGAATACAAGGTCGGGGAGAAAAAATGAAAAAAATAGTATTTTTACTAAATATGACAATAGCTTTTTTTCTTTATCCTTTTGTGAAATATAAATTTAGAGGAAGAAATATATGGCTTACAGGAGGAAGTGCCGGCGAGCTTTATGTGGATAACGGAAAAGCAATGTTTGAATATCTGAATGAAATAGAAGATATTGAATCATATTGGGTTATTAATAAAAATTCCTCTGCAAGAAAACAGGTAAATGGTAAAATACTGGACAGGGGAAGCATAAAGTCATATCTTTATTTCATGAATTCAAAGGCAGTATTATTTTCACATTCAATATCGGCAGATATAGTTCCGTATTTGTTTGCAGTGCCGTTAATAAACAGATTTCATTATAAGACAGTGAAAGTGTTTCTGAATCACGGGACAGTGGCGCTGAAAAAAAGACAGCCTATGAATCCTAAGCTGGAAAAAATGGTGGAACGTCTTATTATTTCATATGACATTAATCCGGCAGATGCTGAATATGAAAAAAATATAAAACATATATACTGGAAAATAGATAACAATAAAATCTATATTACAGGAAATTCCCGATATGATACACTTGATAATAAAAGTGAAGGGAAAAAAATATTTTTTATGCCTACATGGAGACCATGGATAAAAAATGATAAAACTACAATAGAAGAAACCGATTATTTTCAAAACATAACAGGATTAGTTAAAAATAAAGAATTACAGGATTTTTTGAAAGAAAATAATATAGTTATGAATATTTATATACATCAGCTTATGCATGAATATTTAGGGAATTTCGGTGCGGAAGTGAATGGAGAGAATATCAGACTGCTGCCTAAAGATGCTGATATACAAAATGAAATAGTAACAGGCAGCATGCTTATAACTGACTATTCAAGCATGGCATTTGACTTTTATTATCTGGATAAACCTGTGTTGTTTTTTCAGTTTGACAGAGAGCAGTATGAAGAAAAGGCCGGATCGTATATTGATCTTGAAAAAGATCTGTTTGGAGAATCAGTTTTTAATATTGATGAATGTGTGGTAAAAATAAGAGAACTGTATTCGGATAATTTTCAGATTCCTGATAAATATAAGCAGCTGAGAAGCAGATATTTTAGATATACTGATAAAAATAACCGTGAAAGATTGTATGAAATCATAAAAAAGGAAGTGGACAAAAATAGATAAAGTGTCAATAATAACCCCGCTTTATAACGGGGAGGAATTTATAAGAGATGCTGTGGAGTCTGTTTTGGCACAGACATATAAAAACTGGGAACTGCTTGTAATAGATGATGGTTCTTCGGATAACGGCTATAATATTGTAAAAGAATATTCCGATAACGATAAACGGATAAAACTGCTGAAAAATGAAAAAAATTCTGGTGTAACCAAAACGAGAAATAAAGGAATTGAGGCTTCTGACGGCAGATACATAGCGTTTTTGGACAGTGACGATATGTGGCACAGAGAAAAACTGGAAAAACAACTGAATTTCATGAATAATAAAAATGCTGCAATATCATGTACTGCATATGCAAGAGTTGACAGAGCAGGGAATGAAAAAAAAATAACACATGTAAAAGAGGAAATAACTTATAATATGCTGTTAAAAACCAATATGATGGGATGCCTTACGGTAATATACGATACTGAAAAGACTGGGAAACGGTATTTTACAGAGGCGGAAAAAAGTGAGGATTATATATTGTGGCTTTCAATGGTCAGAGATATAAAAACAGCATATGGTCTGGATGAGCCACTTGCTTATTACAGAGTTTTGGATAATTCAAGATCAAGCAACAAACTTAAAGTAGTAAAATTTCAATGGAAAATATACAGAAAGTATGAAAAATTATCACTTTTCAAAACAATTTACTGCTTTATTTTTTATATTTTGGAAGGAACAAAGAAAAATATCTGATTTATAAAAAGAAAAAAATTAAAATATAAAAATAGGAGAAAAAATGAGTATAAGCGGAGTCAGAAAGAATTTTGCATATTTATTCTTTATACTGAATATAGTGGTTTATTTCTTCTGCCTGATGTTAATAGGCGATAGTCTGGGCGGCAGAAATATAGCTATTTTCATATTTTCGGCATGTTTGTATTATATATTTAATATATATGATATGAGCAGCAGCAGATACAGAAATTCGGATATGTTAATGGCTGTATTTCTGAATGCTTTTTTATTTGTACTTTCTTTATTTGCGAAATTGTTCACTTTTAATCAGGGGATAATAGTATTTGGTCTAATTCTGTTTTTTCAGATGTTATTCAAATATCTGGTTTTAAGTGTTTTTGTAGATAAACTGAAAGTGCTTTTTATAGGAATGAATGATTATCAGGAAGAACTTATAGAAACTCTGAAAAAAGGTGAGCAGTATCGCTTTTTGGGAGTTCTTGACAATAAAAAAGAGAATTTTGTAGATGCATTGAAATCAGAGTATGAAAGCCTGAAACCTGACATAATAGTGGATTTTACTGAAACAATTCTGAATAATACCAAGCTTGTGGAGATTTTGCTTAATTATAAACTGGAAGGTCTTCAGTTCTATAATTATCTGAATTTTTATGAAAATCTGGAAATGAAACTGCCGATAAGTGATCTGGATCAAAAGTGGTTCCTTGAAAACGACGGTTTTGAAATATATTATAATAACTTTAATATGAGGGTAAAAAGGCTTCTGGATATATTAATGGCTGTAATAATAGGGGCAATATGTCTTCCTATTATGCTCATAGCTGCGGTAATAGTAAAGCTCGGTTCAAGAGGGCCTGTTTTATTCGTTCAGGAGCGTATTGGAGAGTTAAACAGACCTTTTGATATGTATAAATTCAGATCAATGACACAGGATGCAGAAAAAGACGGGCCTCAATGGGCTCAGAAAAATGATGCGAGGATAACCGGTTTTGGTAAATTTATGAGACTTACGAGAATTGATGAGCTTCCCCAGTTATGGAATGTAATAAGAGGGGATATGAGTTTCGTAGGGCCAAGACCTGAAAGGGAATTCTTTATTAAGCAGCTGGAAAAAGAAATCCCGTATTATAATCTAAGACATACAGTAAAGCCGGGACTGACAGGATGGGCACAGATAATGTATCAGTATGGTTCTACTATAGAAGATTCATACATTAAACTTCAATATGACCTTTATTACATAAAACATCATAATATAATATTTGATTTTATGATAATACTAAATACAATAACTACAGTTATTTTAGGGAAAGGAAGATAAGAATGAAAAAGGTACTGGTAACAGGCGGGGCAGGATTTATAGGTTCACATGTCGTGGACAGATTTTTAGAGAGTAACTATGAAGTAGCGGCAGCTGATAATCTGGTAACCGGAAACATAGAGAATATTAGCGGGAAAAATATAAAATTTTTTAATATAGATATAAGGGACAGTGTGAAACTAGAGGAGCTTTTCAGTGCTGAAAAACCTGACTATGTAATTCATCTTGCAGCACAGGTAAGCGTTTCTTCGTCGGTAGAAGATACAGTATATGATGCTGAGGAAAATATAATGTCTCTGATAAACATTTTGGAATTATGTAAAAAATATAACACTGAAAAAATAGTATTTTCAAGTACGGCAGCAGTATATGGAATACCGGAGGAAGTACCGTCAAAAGAGAGCAATAAAACGGCTCCTTTGTCACCTTACGGGTTATCCAAGCTTACTGGGGAAGAATATATAAAAATGTATTCAGGACTTTTTGGTGTAAATTATGTAATATTGAGATATGCCAATGTATACGGGCCGAGACAAAGTGCACATGGAGAAGCAGGTGTAGTTTCGATTTTTAATGATAAAATAAAAGCAGATGGGGATATTTTTATAGAAGGTGACGGGCTTCAGACAAGAGATTTTGTTTTTGTAAAAGATGTTTCTAAAGCAAACTTTATATGTGCCACAGAAAATATAAAAAATGAAACTTTTAATGTATCGACTAATACTGATATTTCTATTTTGGAACTTTTTAATACTATGAAAAAATATTCAGAGTACACCAAAGATGCAGTACATAAGGAAGCCAGAAAAGGTGATATCAGAAATTCAAGGCTGGATAATACTAAATTATTAGACTCTACGAGCTGGAAGCCTGAATATACTCTTGATCAGGGACTAAAAGAGTATCTTGCTAAATAAATATAAGTAATAAGTGTATTACAAAAGGGAATAAAACGGAGGTTGTGTTTATGAAGAATTACAGGGAATACGAATTGGCCAGCCAGTGGAAACCATTGGTGATAATTTCAGCAATACTTTGCATTCTGTCCTTTCTGAGTAATATTGCAATGCTGATTATGTCTCCCAGAAGTATACCGGTTTATTATGAGGGAGTGGGAGTTTATGATGTGGAACTTCCTAATATGTTTCGGTTATTTCTGATACTATCCCTGCTGAATTTTTTACTTTACGGCTCGGGATTATTATTTGGTATTCTGATACAGAAAAGAAAAAAAACAGGATTATATTTATATACTTTATATCTGGGATTGAGGCTGTACCTTATTTATAACATGATGATGGTAACCGGAGCAGATGTATTAGGATGGGTAAGTGCAGTACTTTTCATTTTTGAGGCGATTATTATTCTCAAATTATGGTTTACTGAAGATGGCAAATTATGGCTTTCCGGAGAAAATTTATCTGCCGGACAATCTGAAATACAGGATTAGAAAAAAGAGCATATTTTTATTTTGATTGAAATATGCTCTTTTATTTTTTTGTTATACAATTTTTTCTGCGACCATTCTAAGTCTCTTGTAATCAGCATACCAGATTCCGTCTTTGTAAAGAACAGGTTTTGCATTATTTTCTACTTCCTGTATGATTTCACTTCTTAATTCATCATCAATACCTTCAAAATACGGATTATGGAACATATTTATAAAGTTTCTTAAACCGTCTTCTCCGCTAAGCACAGTATCTCTGTCAAAATAAAGTGCATATCTTATAGTGAAACCTGATTTTTCAAGAAGTGTAGAATATTCAGCCAAAGAAGGGAAAAACATAATTTTCTTTTCAGCATTTTCATGAAAACCTCTTTTTATCAGAGATTTTTGTACATTGGACAGAATAGCTGCCGTATTGTCCTTACCACCCATTTCAAAAATAAGTTTACCACCGGGTTTTAAAGAATTATAGATATTTTTCAGAAATTGTTCCTGTTCAAATATCCAGTGAAATACAGCATTGGAAAAAACTTTGTCAAATTTATTATGAAAGTCCATTTCCAGAGCATTTACATTTGAAAATTCAATGTCAGGATAGTTTTTTCTTGCTTCTGAGAGCATTTTTTCAGAAGCATCAATTCCTGTTACTAAAGGAGTCTTTTTTGATATTTCAAAAGTAAGTTCACCGGTACCGCACCCTAAGTCCAGTATTGCTTCTCCTTCTTCAGGATTTAGAAGATGCAGAAGATCAAGTCCGTAGTTATAGACAAAAGAGTGGCTGTTTTTATATAAATCAGGGTTCCATAAGTCTTTCATATGATTTCCTTTCTTTTTTACAGTTTTATAATAAAATAATAACAGAAAATAGAAGTATGGTCAATAAAATTTATAAGCAGAGCATATAAAAAGGCTGTATCATGAGATACAGCTCTTTCGGCAAGAATATACGGGTTTATTATCTTTGAACATATTTTAGGATAATAAATAAGGGATCCCGTATAATTCTTAAACATAATTTTCTTTAAAAAATTAGGCTTTTGGTGAATTTATTTTTTAAAAGAAAAAACTAAATTGTGTTGCTCTGTCCTGCAGAGTCCTGGTTTATAGCTAGTTTAGCAAGAGCTAGTTTAACCAGAGGTATTCTGAATGGTGAACATGAGAGGTAAGTAATGCCTAATTTGGAATATAATTCCAAGGCTTCGGGATCTCCCGCCTGTTCTCCGCATATACCCAGTTTTATATTTTTATTTGTTGTTCTGCCAAGCTGTGCTGACATCTCTATTAATTTCCCCACTCCTTTTTTATCAAGAGTAGAGAAAGGATTAGCAGTAAATACATCATGATTCATATAATCAAATAAAAATTTATTAGAATCATCACGTGAAAATCCGAAAGTCATCTGTGTAAGATCATTAGTACCATAACTGAAGAAGTCCGCTTCCTCTGCTATTTCATCGGCAAGAAGTGCCGCTCTTGGTATTTCTATCATAGTACCAATGTGATATTCCACGCTGTTATTCTTTTCTTTAAATACTTGTTCTATTTCATCAACCAAATGGTTTTTAATAAATTTTAGTTCCTTTTTGTCACACACCAGAGGTATCATTATTTCCGGGCTTATGTTTATTCCGTTTTCCTTGGAAATAACAGCAGCTTCTATAATTGCTCTTACCTGCATTTTATATATTTCCGGAAAAGTGATAGCCAGACGGCATCCACGGTGTCCGAGCATAGGATTGCTTTCTTTCAGGTTCTCTATTCTGTAATGCATATCGTTCATAGTGAGACCCATTGAAGCAGCAAGGTTTTCTATCTCTACGTCAGTCTTAGGAAGAAACTCATGTAAAGGAGGATCTAAAAGTCTCACATTTACCGGTTTATTATCCATAAGTTTGAAAATCTCTACAAAGTCTTCTCTCTGGAACTTTAGAAGCTCATCAAGATATTCTTTTCTTTCATCTTCATAATTAGCCAGTATCATACTTCTTACAATAGGGATTCTTATTTTATTAAAGAACATATGTTCCGTTCTGCAAAGCCCTATTCCGTCAGTATTAAACTGGTTAGCGTGCATTGCATCATTAGGGGTATCGGCATTCGCTCTTACGCCTATTTTTCTGAATTCATCCAGCCATTTCAGGAGAATCTTGAAGTTTTCATTAGTATCAAGTTTTACCTTTGGAATTTCTCCCAGATATATATTTCCTGTACTTCCGTCAATTGAAATACAATCTCCTTCTTTGATCATTACATCATTTATAACAATATATTTTTCTTCTTTATTAAATATTATATCTTCGCATCCTGTGACACAGCATTTACCTATTCCTCTTGCTACCACAGCAGCGTGTGATGTCATTCCGCCTTTTGAAGTAAGTATTCCTTCGGAATAAAGCATTCCTTCAATATCTTCCGGCGAAGTCTCTTCTCTTACGAGAACTACTTTTTCACCTTTATTCTTAGCAATAGTAACATCAGCAGGATTAAAGTATACTTTTCCCGATGCAGCTCCCGGAGAAGCAGCAAGTCCTTTTCCAACTACTTTTGATTTTTTCAGATATGTGTCGTCAAAAACAGGATGCAGCAGATTTTCAATATCTTTTGAGCTTATTCTTTTTACAGCTTCCTTTTTATCAATTAGTTCTTCTTTTACAAAGTCACATGCGGAGTTAACTGCTGCAAGAGGAGTTCTCTTGGCATTTCTTACCTGAAGAAAAAAGAGTTTTCCGTTTTCTATGGTAAATTCAATATCCTGAATATCTCTGAAATATAATTCCAGTTTTTTTGAAGTATCAAAAAGTTCTTTATATATTTTTGGAAATTCCTTGTTAAGTTCGCTTATTTCAAGCGGAGTTCTGATCCCTGCGACTACATCTTCACCCTGTGCATTCATAAGGTATTCACCGAAAAGCATATCATCTCCGTTTATTGGATTTCTTGAGAAAAGAACACCTGTTCCTGAAGTTTTTCCCATATTTCCAAAAACCATAGACTGTATATTTACAGCTGTACCAATATCATGTGATATTTTATGAAGATTTCTGTATGTTATTGCTCTTGGGTTATTCCATGAACGAAACACTGCTTCAACAGCAAGGAAAAGCTGTCTTGTAGGGTCTTCCGGAAATTCAGTTTTTTCAAAATCGTAATATATTTTTTTATACTTTTCAATAAGTAACTTCAGGTCTGAAATTGTCAAATCAGAGTCAGAAGTGTATTTTTTTTCGGTTTTTACATTTTCCAATTGTTTTTCAAATTCAATTCTCGGAATTTCAGATACAACATTTGAAAACATTTCGATAAATCTACGGTAGCTGTCATAGGCGAATCTTTCATTATTGGTAAATTCTGCCAAAAGCTTTACCGAAGAATCATTCAGTCCCAGATTTAGTATTGTATCCATCATTCCGGGCATTGAATTCGGTGCTCCTGATCTTACTGAAAGCAAGAGGGGCTGTAAATTCCTGTTTCCTAAAAATGATTTCTCTGTTTTTAATTCCAAAAGTCTGAGGTTAGATAGAATAGTCTCTTTTAATTCTATCCAAAGTGTGTTATCTTCAAGATATTTCTTGCACGCCGTTGTGCTGATAGTAAAACCCGGAGGTACATTTAGTCCTAATGAAGTCATTTCTGCGAGATTGGCACCTTTGCCGCCAAGGATATCTTTCATATCCTTATTACCTTCGTTAAACTGATAAATAAGTTTCATATTTAAACCTCCTAGTTAGAATAAAAATAATATATACCCGGACAATGCCAGTATTTTTAGCTCATTAAAGGTAAATCAAATAATAGAGCGCTGATACTGTATTGCCAAAAAACATCTTCCTGTCTGAAAACTTAAAGATAATCCAAGCTTAGAAATATTTTAGTCTTCCTTATTTATATAACTCAAAATTACATCTCCGGTTTCTTCAATGGCCTTATTTGATACATCAATAACAGGACATCCTATTTTTCTGATAACTTCATTTGCATACTCGATTTCTTCAAGTATTGATTCCTTGTCAGAATAAGAGGAATGAGAAGTAAAACCTAAAGTTTTTAGTCTTTCACGTCTTATGGCGTGAACCTTATCCATGGAGATAGTAAGTCCGAAAATCTTTTCCGGTGATGCCTTAATAAGTTCCTTTGGTATTGGAACATTAGGGACTATAGGAAAATTTGCCACTTTATAATTTTTGTTGGCAAGATACAGGCTAAGCGGTGTCTTGCTGGTTCTGGAAATTCCCAGAAGTATTATATCAGCGAGAAGAAAACCTCTCGGATCTTTTCCGTCATCATATTTTACTGCGAATTCTACAGCTTCAATTCTGTTAAAATAGCTCATATTAAGTCTTCTCAGTATACCGGGTTCTCTTTTAGGTTCTTGATTGAGGATACCGGCTATAGAATTTAATGCTTCTGAAAGTAAATCCACATTTTTTATCTCATAGTTTCGTGAGAATTCTTTTATATAGTTAACAAGTTCTGTTTCCACTAGTGTGTAAAAAAATATGGATTTATGAGTTTTGCTTTCTTCAAGTATATTTTTTAGTTCATCAAGAGTACTGACAAACGAATATTTTTTTATTTCGTAATTATTATAATTAAACTGACATAAAGCAGCTTTTATCAACGATTCAGATGTTTCACCGACTGAATCCGAGATAGAGTAAATATATATTTTTTCCATGCTTCCTCCTATTTGTCGAGTAATTCAAAAAATAAATTGCAGGCTGTGGTTTTAGAAAACTGTCCTATGACTTTCAGAATATTTCTGCCGTTTTCTTCCATGCTCTGTACGATAGGTATATTATCAATCTGGTGATAATTCAGTTTTTGGATGCCGTCATAGATAGATGACTTAGAATACAGATAAATAACATTGGGCATTCTGGTCATAACCAGACTAACCGGAATTTTTTCCAGATCTTTTCCGTTTATACTTATTTTTAAAAGGTCTTTTTTAGTAACTACACCCACAAGTGAATTATTTTCCACTGTGTACAAAATATCTGTATTGTACATAAATAAATTAATTATTGCATCTTTAATGTTCATATCGTGGTTTATAAGTGTAGGGACTTCCATGACTTCGGAGATATCCTGCTCTTTTATCTCTTCTTTTGAAAAATAGTGAAAGTGGCTGCCTGCCAGAGAATAACCGATTTTAGGTTTTGCTATAAGGATATTAAACTTAGTTAATACGGAAAAATCCAGTCGTAATGTAGATTTATTCATTTTAAGGATCTGTGCTATCTCTTCGCCGGTAACAGGCTGATGTTTCTCTACAATTTTAATTATTTCCTTTTGTCGAGATGTAAATTTTATAGAACTCACCTACTTTCGATTTTAATGTGATGCATTATTTGAAAATAATATAACACATTGAAAAAAAGATGTCAATTTATTTCGTGAATTTAAGGATATATATTTGAAACACCTATAATAAAAATATAATATATATCAATAAATACAATGCTTTTGATCTAATGTGATGCATTATAAAAATATAGTGCATTAATAGATGTTTTTTAAATGGAAATTTTAAAAATACGGGAATAATTAGAAATTATAATGTTTATTGCTGATAATAGTTATATTTAATTAAATAATTTATTATGTTTTGAAAATATTAATTAATATTATAGTTATAAAATTTTGATGAAATACTTTATTTATTGAGAAAAATAATTGACCTGTTTGACTGTTTTATGGTATATTTAAATAAAATTTTAAAGGAATTGTGGGTTTATGACGAAATTAAAGAAAATATTTTTGAAGTCGGCAGGCGATTACAGGAGAAATTGGAAAGGGCTGTTGATTATTACTTTGTATACAGTATTCTGGTTATATATATATTTATGTACAGCACAGTATATAGGCAATGGGCTGATTAATTTATTGTTTCTTACACCTTTATATGTATTTCTTACAATAGGCGGGAATTACTATTGCCTGAAAATAGCAAGAGGTGAGAAGGCTGGGATAATAGAAGCAGTATTAAAAGGAATAACTGAAGATACCGGGAAACTACTGGTTATGAATTTTTTGATAGAGCTTTTTAAGATACTATGGAGTTTATTACTGATAATACCCGGGATAGTAAAAGGAATTGCTTATTCACAGGCTAATTATGTCTTTCTTGAAAATCCCGGTTTATCCGGAAAAGAATGTATAGGGAAAAGTGAGTATCTCATGGAGGGGGAAAAGGAGATGTATTTTTTCATGTATGGCTGGGTTTTTGTGTTACCTGTTTTGATAATGGTATTCTTATCTATAATTACGGCAGTGTTTATAAATTCAGATCAGGCTCTTAATTACTTGAGTAAAACAAGTTATGCGGGAATGGGGATTATGTTTTTTTATCCTTTCTATACACTGCTTTCTGCTAATTTTTATGTTAGCCTTACAGACGGGGATGTAAAATTAAATGATGAAGAAAATGGGAAAGATAAATGGTTTATATTTGGAGTATTAATAATCAGTTTGTTGATGTGTATTATAGTAAATATCATTCCAGTTGCGGAATTATTTTATCAATATTGAAACAATAATATAATTTATACAAAATTTTAAAAGGAGTGTGGATATGGAATTTGGGGAAATATGTTTGAAAACATGGAGAGATTACAGAAAAAGGTGCTTATCTTTGTTAGGAATTTCGTTTTATAGTATGATTCTCTTTTTTATATTTTTTTACGTACTAATAATTACAAAAGAGTTAGGAAGTATAATTTCTTTTTTGCTTTCTATCTTTTATATTATTATACAGATCGGAGTAATTTCTTCATGTTTTAAAATAGCAAAAGATGAGAAAATAAGATTTAGTGATTTATTTATAGGTTTTTCAAAGAAAATAGGGAAATTATTGTTAATTGAAATTTTGCACAGATGGATTGTATTTTTATGGGGATTGGCTCTCGTAATTCCGGGTGTTGTGAAACGGATAGCTTATTCACAGATTTTTTATATTTTTTTGGAAAAACCATATTTGAAAGTAAGTGAATGTCTAAAAGAAAGTGATGAACTAATGAATGGATACAAAACAAGTTACTTCAAGATAGAGTTTCTACTTGGGATTATATTTATACTGTTTATACTGCCTTTAATATCACTTACTGAGCAAATTGAGAATATTTATTTTATAGGGGATTATGCCGGAGAATTGATTTTTTCTATAGCTGGGTTTATTTTTTTTCCGATATATAATTTATTTCGGGCAAATATATATATTGCAATTGTGAAAGACAGAGCAGAAGAGATACAGGAAGAACCAGAGTTAAAAATTGCTGGATAAACGGTAATTTTGGAATTTTAAATTGATGTTATAACTTATTTTTTTAGTATTAATATTGTTGTTAATGTGGATACTGAACAATGATTTTTATTAATAAAATAAATTATGGCTGATTCGATTAACTTAATATTATTATACAAGGAGTCTGGAATTACTATGGTGGAATTGAAGAAAGTATTTTTGAAATCAGCTTATGATTACAGAAAAAATTGGATGAGGTTATTGATTATCTCCGGCTATATATTAATCTGGACGATGTTAGAATCGTTTATTGAATTCGGGGGGATAATTCGGGGGTTAACAGTAGCACCGTTGTTAATTCTTTTTCAAGTAGGCGGTACTTACTTTTGTTTGAAAATAGCAAGAAAAGAAGAAGTGAAGGTAGCAAAAAGTTTATTTAAAGGGTTTGTTCAAAATCCAAAGAGATTGATAGCATTGGAATTTTTAGAGAATTTATATTGCTTTCTATGGACATTTTTATTAGTGGTACCTGGTTTTATGAAAATGATAGCATATTCACAGTCAATATTTCTTTTTTTAGAAAATCCGGAATTAACAGCTAAAGAATGCCTGAAAAAAAGTGAGACAATGATGGACGGCAATAAAAAAAAATATTTCTGGATGATATTTTTAGTATCTATCTTTCCAATACTGATAATGTTAATAGTACCTCCATTTATTATCAGGGTTAGAACTTATTATTTTCTGAGTGAAATAATGAGAAAAAATATGATTTATTTAACGATTATAACAAGTATTATATATCCGTTTTCTACATTATTAAATGCAAATTTTTACATTTTTCTTACTGATGGTGATTTAAGTATAAAGAATAGAAAAAAAGAGGTTAAGTTTTCCATATTGATGGTGTTTGTTAGTATATTACTGCCTTGTTTGTCTGCTATATTTTTAGCAAATATGGAGATTAGCAAGCCGGATGAAATATATGTGACATCAGAAGAATTTATGAGTCTTCAGTTTCCTGTTATGGACAGAGAGAAAAAAAGACGATTTAACGGAACAGTAAACTTTCAGTTGGATGAAGATACAAGAGAAATGAAAGTATATATTGAGAATGGAAATCCTGTAAAATACCAAATGTACCATCAGAATAAAAATTTAAACAGCGAGACTAATATAGGGGGAAATTGGGAAATAATAAGAATTTATAAACTATATAATAAAAAGGGAGAACTTATTTATCAGGAAGATTTTGGAGAAAATTCAACAGGAATACATATAATTACATATGATAATGATGTAATTTCTTCTGTTTCAGAAATTGAAAATACTGTGACTAAAAATGAATGTACTTATGATATTACTGGAAAACTAACTATGTATACAAAAAATTCAGATGATGAAGAAAATGATGAGGAATCTAAAAGTATTGTGTATACTTACGATTTAAACGGGAAACTGCTGAAAATTATGAAAACAACTGATATAGAATCTGAAGAGTTTGAGCCGGCATCAACATTAGAAGCTGAGACTGGAAAAAAAGCATGTGATTTATTGAGAAACAGCAGATTGAAAAACTAACTTTATATTTAATAAAAATACAGTATTTATAATTATTTCTGAAAAATATAAAAATCTTCATTGAAGAAATTTTTCTAAAATGATTTAAGTTTATGTATCGAAATAACAAAGTTAACTTATATAAAAAATAAAGAACATAAAAAGAAACCTCAAAGAAATTTTTAGTATAATTGTACTAATCATTTCAGGAGGTAGAAAATGAAAAGAATTTTGATTATGTTTTCGCTGATGACACTGTTAGCAGTAAATGCATTTGCGAAAACATCCATTAATAAAGCTGATAATACAAAAACTGCGGTGTCATCTTCTCAGAATTTGAATTTCAGCGAGGATCAAAAACAGCAAATAAAACTGATTCAAGATCAATATATGGCAGAAGTTCAGAAAATAGAAAATATGAACATCTCTCAGCAGGATAAAGAAGAAGCCCATAAACAGGCTATTTTAAAAAGCAGAGACAGACTTTCGATGATACTGACGCCGGAGCAGATGAAGGTGCTGATGAACAGTAATCTTTAGTTGACACATATAATATTAATCAATGAGATATAATAACTTTAAATGAAAAATTTAGAAATTAAATTTTTGCATTAGTATTCAGTGGAGTGCTTATCATAGTTAGATTATAGAATTTTTTTGGAGAGAACAGTTCTTAAAAATAAAAACCGGCATTTAGCCGGTTTTGTTATATAGATAATTTTATTATTTTCCAGTATATATAAGGTGCCATAAAACACCGTATTTATCTTCTACAAATCCGTAAAGCTTACTCCAGAAAGTCTCCTGCAGGTCCATTATAACTACTCCCCTGTCTTTCAAAGCATCAAAGAGCTCTTTTATTTCTTCGGTGTTGTCTTTATTTATGACTAATGCAGTATTGTTACCGAATTTCAGCGGAATATTCGGAGGACAGTCAGAAAACATCACCGTAGTACCATTTATATTTAAAAAAGTGTGAAGCACCATATTTTTTACTTCATCGGTAACAACAAAATCAGGATCTTCAGGCATATCAGAGTAGTACATGATATTCTGCATTTCAGTTTTGAATACTTTAGAATAAAAACTTACTGCTTCGTAGCAGTTGCCTTTAAAATTTAGATACATTTCCAAAGCCATTTTACTCACTCCTTATATTTGAGATTTTATATTCCAATTCGGAATAAATCCATTTTATCATATTTCATATATAAATTATATGATAATTTAAAAATATATTATATAGCATGAAAATATAAACTGAAATAAAGGCTCTAATAAAAAAATATGTTAAATAACAGTATTTTTGTGAATCTCTTATGTTGTTTTATTCCTTTAGCTTTTTTTCATAAAATTCCAGCCCTTTTTCCAGCAAAACTCTCACGGCGCAGCTCTTATTTACCCTTTCATGCTCTACAATAGTATTGATCCTCTCTAAAAGAGTCTTACTGATAGTCACTGACAATGGAACATCAGTTTTTTCAAATTGTTTAAAATTCATTTTATTCCCTCCTTTTAACCTTTATTATAGTTAAATCAAATCATAGAGTCAAATTAAAAAAAAAAATATATTTATAATAAATAAGGAGGAATTGTGTAGTTTTTAAAGAAGATTTTTATGTGAAAAAATTTAATTTTTAAAATTAATCGTATGGTATAATAAGGTGATTGTATGGAAAAAATATTTAAAACCGGAGGAGTTAAAAGAAGATGGATAATACACGGAGAAAAGAGATATATCGGATAATAGAAAAAGATGACGGGACAAATAAAGCCAGCAGGGTATTTGATATATTTATATTTTTACTTGTAATTTTCAGTATACTTCAAATAGTTTTAGAGTCTCATAAAAATATCTATTTGGCATACTCATATTATTTCAAAATATTTGAAGTGTTTACCGTTATTATTTTTACTGTAGAATACATATTAAGGATTTATACTGCGAAATATAAGTATAATAAAACTGATTTTTGGTCTGTGATAAGGTTTATATTTTCATTTGAGGGAATAATAGATATTGTTTCAATATTGCCGTTTTATCTGCCGTTAGCGGTGAAGATTGACTTTAGGTTTCTGAGAATACTTAAAGTAGGGAAAGTAACAAGAATATTTAAGCTCGGAAGATACTCAAAATCTTTTAACACCATAAAAAGTGTTTTGCGAAAGGAAAAAGAGGTGTTGGTGATAACATTGGTTTTTAGTTTTATACTTATACTGATTTCTTCTATTTTGATGTACTATGTGGAAAATCCGGTACAGCCTGAAGCTTTTCCTAATATTACTGCGGCTATGTGGTGGGGAATTGCTACACTGACAACTATAGGGTACGGTGATATATATCCTGTTACTGTTTTGGGGAAAATACTTGCTTCTTTTGTGGCAATTATCGGAATTGGAATAATTGCTATTCCTACAGGTATTATAAGTGCCGGATTTGTGAGTGAGATTAAAAATGAAGATGATAAAATTAAATAATGAATTTTTAATGAATTCCCCAAACGGGGTGGGGAATACTTTTAATAAAGTATTCTTGTGATAATCAAAAAAAGAATTATCAAAATCACTTTAAGCATTGTAATCCCCCAGCTATTTATATTTTGACTTTGGTGAAGTCATTAAATTATTATATAAAAAAAACTGAACCGTAGTCCAGAGTTTTTTCACCAGATTTAAATATACAAAATTATTCTTAATGAAATTATATCATAAAACTTAAATATGTCAAGGGCTAGAGGTGTTTCTTTTAGGGTACGTTTTTTTTATCATTTGATAGGAAAGGAGGAACAATTTAAAGAAATACTCATATAATAAAAAAAACTGAACCATAGTCCAGAGTTTTTTCACCAAATTTAAATATAAATAACCGTTTCCATTATAATTATATCATAAAACTTAAATATGTCAAGGTGTAGAGGTGTTTCTTTTAGGGTACGTTTTTTTATCATTTGGCAGGAAAGGAAGAACAATTTAGAGAAATACTCATATAATAAAAAAACTGAATCGAAATCTAGAATTTTCAAGCTAAATATAAATAACTGTTTTCAGTAAATTATATCAGAAAAATGAAGCATATCGGTATATAGAGGTATTTCTTCAGCGAAACAGAAAAAAAGTATCAGAGATATATAATTGTAAAACGCAATAACCCAAAATAATATCAGTGAAAATTCTGATATATTTTTTTATTGTGATACAGAAGTTTAATATTTGAAAAAAAGGGCTTAAAAGGCAAAATTATATATTCCGACCATATAAAAATTATATAATTAATTTCACAAAACATTTGTTAAAAATATCATATTGTTATATAATTAAGAGATAAATACAGAAAAGGGAGTTAGGAAAATGCCGGAATTAGATTTAGGAGAGATCAGAACCAGAATAGACAATATAGATAAAGAACTGGTAAGGCTTCTTGAAGAGAGAATGGTTATAGTAGAAGATGTAATCAGCTATAAAATGGCTAATAATATGAAAATATTTGATGCCAAAAGAGAAGAAGAAGTAATAAAAAAGAATACTGACAGAGTAAAAAACGAGAAATTGAAAAAATATATAGAAAAAATGTTTAATGACATAATGAGTGTAAGTAAGGAATATCAGGAATCTAAGATATTTGAAATAAAAGACAATGATTTTAATGCAGATTTTACAGGGAAAATAATGGGATATACAGGTGTTCCCGGATCATTTGGACATGAGGTACTCCTGAATCTCGTAGGTGAGAAGCATCCCGAAATAAAAAAATACAATACTCATGAAGAAGTAGCAGAAGCTGTAGCAAACGGCGATATAGATTACGGAGTGATCCCTATCGAAAATTCTTCCACAGGTGAGGTAAGGGACAGCATAGATCTGATAAAAGAAAAAGACATTTATATAGTAGGAGAAATATCACATAAAATAAAGCAGAATTTGTTGGGAATAAAGGGAAGCACACTGGAAGACATAAAAAATGTTTATTCTCATGAACAGGCTCTAATGCAGTGTTCAAAGTTTCTTAAAGAACACTCGGGCTGGAATGCTCTGGCATGCAGCAATACTGCCATAGCAGCAGAATTTATAAAAAAGGAAAATAATAACGAAAATGCCTGTATTGCTAATATCAAAACACAGAATATATATGGTCTTGAATTATTAGCAGAAGGGATTAACAATAATCAGGAAAATTATACAAGATTTGTAATAATAAGCAAAACACTGAAAATTTCTGAAAAGAGTAATAAAATAAGTATAGTTGCAGTAACAGAACATAAAGCCGGGTCATTATTTAAACTGATTGAGATTTTTTCAAAAGAAAATCTGAATATGGTAAGTATAAAATCAAGACCTATTCCTTATAAAACATGGGAATACTATTTTTATATAGACTTTGAGGGTAATCTGAATGATGAGAATGTAATAAGAGCTTTTGAAAATATAAAAGCCCAGATGAGTTATATGAAAATACTGGGGAATTACAGATCAGACATAAAAATATAAATTACGGAGAACGGTGAAATAATGAGAATTGATAAATTACTGGCGAATTCAGGTATTGGAACAAGAAAGGAAGTAAAAGAACTTCTAAAGAAAAAAAGGATAAGTGTAAACGGCGAGATCATAACAGAGGCCAAAATGCATATTGATGAAGATAACGATATTGTTACTTTTGACGGGGAGCGAATTGAGTACAAGGAATTTTTATATATAATGCTTAATAAACCTCAGGATGTGATATCGGCAACTGACGATGAAAGACACAGAACTGTGCTTGATCTTCTTGAGGAGTCTCTTACTAAAGTGGGGCTTTTTCCTGTGGGAAGACTTGATAAAGATACCGAAGGGCTTTTGGTGCTTACTAATGACGGGAAAATGGCTCATGAGCTTTTGTCACCCAAAAAGCATGTTCCGAAAAGATATTATGTGGAATTGAAAAAGCCTCTTTCTGAGGAAGAAGCAAGAATTCTGGAAAATGGCGTGGAACTGGAAACATTTACCACGAAACCTGCCAAAATAGAGTTTATTACCGAGGACAAAGTATATATAATAATTTCAGAAGGAAAGTACCATCAGGTAAAACGTATGTTTAAATGTGTGGGAAACAGGGTACTTTACCTGAAACGTGTCAGTATGGGTAATCTTGAACTGGATGAGAGTCTTGAACTTGGCGAATACAGAGAGCTTACGCCGGATGAGCTGGAATTGCTGCAAAGCTTGAAATAAACTGAAAAAGATTTAAGGAGGAGAAAATATGGAAAAATTCGGATTACTGGGCGAACATCTGGGACATAGTTTTTCTGAGACAATTCATAATTTATTTTTTCAGAAAGCAGGAATAAATGGAAAATATGAATTATATGAAAGAAAAGCAGAGGACATAAAAGAACTGCTGAATGAAATAAGAGAAGGAAAGCTGAAAGGTCTGAATGTAACAATACCTTATAAAGTAGAAGTAATGAAATATCTCGACACACTTTCAAAGGAAGCTACAGCTATAGGTGCGGTAAATACAATAGCACTGAAAGACGGCAAGCTGGGAGGGTATAATACAGATTATTACGGTTTTTTGGAAACATTAAAGGTAAATAATCTGGAAGTAGAAGGAAAAAAAATACTTATACTTGGTACCGGAGGAGCAGCAAAGGCTATTTACGGGACATTGACAGCTTTAAATGTGGATACTGTCTATCTTACTTCTATAGAGAAAGATGACAGATTCAAGATAAGAAACAAAGATAACATAATAAATTATGTAGATGTTAAGAATCTTAAAAATATAGAAGGAATAATAAATTGTACACCAGTGGGTATGTATCCTCAGGTGGATAATCTTCCCCTTGCAAATGACAGTTTCATTCCTGTAAAATATCTGATAGATGTTATTTATAATCCCGAAGAAACTGCCCTGATGGAAAAGTATGCTTCAATGGGTGTAAAAACAATAAACGGTCTGATGATGCTCGTAGTACAGGCAGTGAGATCAGAAGAAATATGGAATAATATGAAAGCTGATGAAAAAGTCATAAAAGAAATATATGAAGATGTAAGAAAAATTTTGTATAAATAAGAGGGAGACAATGTTTAATTTTTTTAAAAAGCCTATATCAAAAGAAGAAGAAAACAAAATAACAATTACAAAAATAGAGATAATCAAATATAAAAAATTAATAAAAGCAATTGTTGGAAACAGAGGAGACACTCTATACAAATTTATTGACGAATATAACAACAGAAATCTGAAAAACATAAATGTAGAAATAAGAAGTACAATATTAAAACATCATACATATGATACACCAGAAGAGTTTGAGATAGACTTATTTAATACATATTTTTCAGAGCTTGCTTTAATGTATCTGGAAAGTAAAGGGTATTTGCTGTCTGTGGACTGGAAAGGCGAGGACAGCGAAGGTGACATAGAGAAGTTCGTAAGTAACAATCTTATGGCAAAAGGTGAAGAGATGATACATTTTGATAATCTGATAAACCTTCGTAAGAGAATTAATGAAGATGAAATCTGTGTATATGATTCGGATTTTCTGCTGATAAAACTGAAATTAATAGATACTGAACTGAAAGAAAGAGGCTACTCACTTTATTTTATAAATGACAACAGCGACACATATCATATATTTATGGCAAAAACAGGATCAATAACAGAAGACGAGAAAATAATAAATTTCTGGGCAGCAGATGTGGATGATTATAAGTATAACGGGTTGGGCAGAAAGCTGAAAGCAGGAATCAGCAATCACAAACTGTCTGTGGTTCAGGAAAATGGAACTATAAAGGAAATTTTGAAAGATACTGTATTTTTTGTAAATGATGAAACAGAAACAGAACTTGAAATAGAAACTGTTAGTTGTGAAGATACAATAAAAGGTAAAATAAAAAATAATAATATTGATTATGAGATAATTTCGTGATCTTCGTCATATTTACGCATTAAACTGAAATATGACTGATTGTGAATATTTTGCTACTGGCAGATATTGCTGTTTTAAGCAGAAGCAGGATAAAATTTTTGGAATCTCATAAAAATTCACAGATTGGAGCAAAAAAATGTTTAAGAAAATTTCCGGAAAAGATACATCTTTAGATGAAAGTGCTGAAATAAATGAAAAATTAAAAGAACTGGCTGAGGAAAATAATGAAAGACTCTTTGAAGATTCAGAAGGGTTATATGAAAGAATACAAAATGATCTGGATTATATGCTTGCAAAAGAAATAGGAGCAGATGAGTACGGGGAACTGGACAGTATGATACAGATACTTATTCCGGAAGGATATAAAATTTATGAAAAAATCAAAGAAGAATTTTTCAGTAATAAAAAAGAAGCAATGGAAAAAGTATTAGGAATTACTGATGTAGAAAATATGACTTTTACTGAATTTATTTATTTTTATCTTCAAAAAAATACAGATTCTTATTATTATGAAAATCTGGCAACTGGTTATGTAAAAGGATTTAAAAAACTTTTGGATGATGAAGGTATAAATCTGGAGAATATTAACTGGGAAAGTCTTGAAGGAAAAGAAGAGTCATATGAGGAACTCCTGATAGATATAGTTCTTTCATTAATAAATAAAGCATTGAAAAATGAAAAGAAAACATTATTTGGAATAGATATAGGAATGGGTTCAAAAATTTTCTTTTTGAGAGATACTGAAGATTATAAGAAAATAAAAGAAATTGAAACAGATTTCTATTATGTATATGATATTGAATATGTGAAAGGTTTTTATACATCAATATATGAAATTATAGTTGCTCCGTTTAAAGAGCTGGAAGTTTCAAAAGGTGATTTTGTGGAGCTGGCTGAAGGTGAAACGGGTATAGTAAAGGTAAAAACTCTTTTTAAGGCTGAAAACAAAGAATATGATATAAATAAAAATATACTGAAACAGGTTTTTTAACTTTTCATACAGGCATTAAGGAGAAAATATGAAGCTGGATGTAGAAAAAACAGATATAAATATATTGTTAAGTATAGTAAATATGAAATTAAGAGATGAATTCGACGATCTTGAGATTTATGCAGTTATTATGATATAAAAAAAGAAGAGCTGGAAAAAAGGCTGAAAACCCATGATTATGAATACTCGGCTCTAAATAAACAGTTTATAAAAAAAGTTTGATAAATAATGTTTGGTATGTGAAAAAACCGGGAATATGGTGAAATGAGGTATTAAACATGGAAAATACTGATAAAATAAAAAAAGATAATTTTGCAAGAAATGTAATTTTGAGAGACGGCGGGCAGGTAAATGCAATAGGTCAGGGAACATGGCGTATGGGCGAAAAGCATTCGGAAAAATTAAAAGAAGTAAAAGTTCTCAGATTAGGAATTGATCTGGGAATGACACTTATAGACACGGCAGAAATGTACGGCAGCGGCGGAGCGGAAGAAATAACAGGCGAAGCAGTAAAAGGAATAAGAGATAAAGTTTTTGTTGTTTCAAAGGTTTATCCCCAAAATGCCGATAAAAAAAGAGCGGTTCTCTCATGTGAAAATTCTCTGAAAAGACTTGGTACAGATTATATTGATTTATATCTGCTTCATTGGAGGGGTTCAGTTCCTCTTCATGAAACTGTGGATGTAATGGAACAGCTTGTAAAAGATGGGAAAATAAAGAGATGGGGAGTTTCGAACTTTGATGTAAAAGATATGGAAGAGTTATGGAAAATACCCAAAGGATCAAACTGTGCAGTTAATCAGGTTTTGTATCATTTAGGATCACGCGGGATTGAATATGATCTGCTTCCGTGGTGCAGGGGAAAAGGACTTCCAGTAATGGCTTACTGCCCTGTTGCGCAAGGCGGTGTGCTTAGAGAGGAACTTTTAGGAAATAAGACGGTGAAAAAATAGCAGAAAAAAGGGGAATCAGTGAAGTGCAGGTATTACTTGCGTGGACTGTCAGAGAAAAGGATATTATTTCTATTCCGAAAGCTGTGCAGGAAAATCATATATATGAAAATGCAGAAACAGGAGGGATTTTTCTTTCAAAAGAGGAAATCAATGCTCTTGATTCTGAATTTCCGGCTCCTAATACTAAAGTGTGGCTGGATATTGTTTAGCATTAAGAAAAAGAATCAGCAAATTTATGTTATTTTTTAAGGAGAATAATGAAAAATATAGTATTAATTGGTATGCCGGCTTCAGGCAAGACCACAATATCAGAATTACTCGCTGAAAAGCTGGAAATGGAAAAGTATGATGTGGATATTTATCTTGAGGAAAAAGAAGGAAGACTGATAAAAGATATTTTTTCTGAATTTGGAGAGGAGTATTTCAGAGATCTGGAAGAAAAATACACAAATGAGCTTTCCGATAAAGACGGGATTATTATTTCCACAGGCGGAGGAGTGATAAAAAGAGAAAAAAACATAGAAAATCTGAAAAAAAACGGTATTGTTATATTTCTGGACAGGGAACCGGAAGAGATAGCAAAAGAAGATCATACATTAAGACCTCTGCTTCAGGATATTGCCAATATTGAAAAGTTATATGGGGAGAGATATCATTTATATGAAGGTTATGCTGACTATATTGTAAGAAATAACACTTCTCTCGAACAGGTAATAGAAACAATAATAAAGATTATAAATGAGGTGGGAGAATGAAATTTTTAGTGGTAAACGGGCCTAATTTGAATTTTTTGGGAATACGTGAAAAGGGAGTTTATGGTTCTGAGACATATAAGGAACTCGTGGAATATATTAAGGACGTAAGCGGAAAACTTGTAGAGAGTATAGAAGTAAAACAGTCAAACAGCGAGGGGGAAATTATAGATTTCCTGCAGAAAGCTTATTATGACAAAGTAGACGGAATAATAATAAATCCCGGAGCTTATACTCATTACAGCTATGCGATTTATGACGCGCTGAAAGCTGTTTCGATTCCAGCTGTGGAGGTTCATATGAGCGATATTCACAACAGGGAAGAATTCAGAAAAACATCTGTAACTGCACCGGCATGTATAAAGCAGATATGCGGTAAAGGTAAGGAAGGGTACATTGAGGGAGTGTTATATCTGCTGGAATATCTGAAATAATATTCCCAGCAGAAAACAAAACAGGAGGAAACATGGGATTTAATGATAATAAAAGCGTACAGGTCTGCAGAGTAGCACTGAAAATGGCCATTTCCTCAAGAGAAGAGGAAAAGAAGTATATGGAAGACTTCAAAAAGAAAAATATAAAAGTGGCCGCAGTGGACATAGGCGGAAAAATGCCTGATTCCAGATTCAAATTCATAGAAAGTGCATTGGTGGCAGCTAAAAGAAATGGTCTTATTACAGACAGCCATGTTCATGACGGGGCGGTAATAGGTGCCATGAGAGAAGCGATAAGCCAGATTGAAACAAATATAAACGGTTTGAGTGTGGGAGGAAAGATAGGGATAGCAAGAGATGGTGAGCATCTCAGTGTTGCGGTATTTCTGAGTGTGGGAGTACTACAGTTTAATGAAGTAATAAGTTCCATTGCACACAGGTCTGTTCCGATATTTAAAGAGGAAAAGGAACTGACTTAATAATTGACTTAATTCACAATTTTTGATAGTATTTATAAGTAAGAATAAAAAATTATAGTAGGATAGTAGGAGGAAACAAATGAAAAAAATAATGTTTTTGGTGATGATGTTATCACTGATATTAATAGGGTGCGCAGATAAAAAAGAAGAAGCTAAAACAGAAACTGACAATACAAATACTGAGGCAAAAGCAGATGATAAAGTATACAAGATAGGAATAACTCAGATCGTATCGCATCAGGCTCTGGACAAAGCAAGAGAAGGGTTCAAGGATGCACTGAAAGAAGCAGGAATAAAAGCGGAATTTGACGAACAGAACGCTCAGGGAGATGTAACAATAGCAAATACAATAGCAAATAAATTCGTTACTGATAAAGTAGACCTTATATTTGCAATAGCTACACCAACAGCACAGGCAGTGTCAAATGCGACAAGCGATACTCCGATTTTATTTTCGGCAGTAACTGATCCTGAAGCAGCCGGGCTGGTAAAGCCGAATGTTACAGGAAGCAGTGATAAAGTGGATATAGAACAGCAGCTTGCCTTATTAAGAGAAATATCTAAGGATGCAAAGAAAATTGGATTTTTATATAATTCTTCAGAAGAAAACTCATTAGTACAATTGGAAGAGATAAAGAAAATAGCAGGAAAGTATAATTTTGAAATAGTAGAACAAGGGATAAGTTCAGCAAATGAGCTGCCTCAGGCAATAGACAAGATGCTTACACAAGTGGATGCATTATACCTTCCTACAGATAATCTGATTTCATCAAGTTCGGCATTAATTGCAGAAAAAGCAAATGCAGCTAAAAAGATAACATTTGCAGCGGAATCAGGAATGTTGGAAAACGGAATATTCATAACAAAAGGAATTGATTATTACCAGTTAGGGAAAGAAGCAGGAAAACTGGCTGTGGAAATTTTGAAAGACGGGAAAAAACCGTCGGATTTACCATATAAGATAGCGGAAACGACTGAGATAGCGGTAAATAAACAAACACTGGAACAATTAGGTATAAAACTTCCTGATGATGTTATGAGTAAAGCTAAGTTTATTGAGACTAAAGCGAAATAATTTTTTTAAGATGATTTAGGAGGTTCTATGAAAAAGCTGTCATATTTATTATGTATAATGATGTTATTTTCACTGATATCATGTGGAAGTAAGGAAGAAAAGAAAGATACAGAGACAAAAACAGAAACAGCTCAGACAGATGGAGCAAAAAAGTATAAAATAGGTATAACGCAGATAGTATCGCATCCTGCTTTAGATCAGTCAAGAGAAGGATTTAAAGATGCATTGAAAGAAGCTGGAATGGATGTAGAATATGAGGAACAGAATGCACAGGGAGACATTACAATAGCAAATACAATAGCAAATAAATTCGTTACTGATAAAGTAGATCTGATATTTTCAATAGCTACACCGACAACACAGGCAGCAGTAAATGCAACAGGTACTATACCAATAGTATTCACGGCAGTAACTGATCCGGAAGCAGCAGGGCTGACAAAACCTAATGTTACAGGAAGCAGCGACAGGGTAGACAATGTGGCGGAACAGCTTGATGTACTGAAAGAATTAAATCCCAATGCGACAGCAATAGGAATTTTATATAATTCTTCAGAGCAGAATTCAGTGACACAGGTAGAACTTATCAAGAAAATAGCAGCGGAAAAAGGAATAAAAGTAGAAGAACAGGCTGTAACATCAGTAAGTGAGCTGACACAGGCACTGGATAATCTTCTTTCAAAAACAGATGCCCTGTATATCCCTACAGATAATCTGGTAGTGTCAAATATGCCGGCAGTAGTGGAGAGAGCAATTGCAGCAAAGAAAATAGTAATAGCAACAGATGAAGGGTCAGTAACAAACGGTGCCCTTTACACAAAAGGAATAGATTTTTATGAGCTTGGTAAGGAAGCAGGAAAGCTGGCAGTTCAGATTCTAAAAGACGGGAAAACGCCTTCTGACTTAAAAGTAGTTACATTAAAGCCGACAAATCTGGTATTTAATAAAAAAACTATGGAAGCTATAGGATTGACTTTACCTGAAAAGCTGAAAAATGAAGTAAAATTCGTTGATTAATATCACGAATAACAGTAGGATAGGAGAAAAAAAGTAATGGAAGGACTTTTAAATTTTTTTGCAGGGTTAACAACGGTATTTGAACAAGGTCTGATATTGGCTATAATGGTAATGGGTATATATTTAACATATAAAATTCTTGATTTTCCAGATCTTTCGGTAGACGGTTCATTTCCTTTAGGGGCATTTGTACTGGCTGCTGTAGTATTAAAGGATATAAATCCCATACTCGGAATGTTTATTGCGTTTTTAGCAGGAGCTCTGGCAGGGATGGCAACAGGAGCAATGCACGTAAGACTGAATATAAGTAATCTTCTTGCAGGAATACTTACAATGTCAGCTTTATACAGTGTTAACTCCAGAGTAGTAGGAAAAGCGAATGTGTATATTCCAGGGGACAAGACTATATTTAATTTGTTTAGTTATGATAAATTATATATTTTAGTAATAATACTTGTAATATGCCTGATTTTAAAATTTTTATGTGATAAAACTCTGAAAGATAAGAGATCATTTATAATAAGCACTTGTCTATATATAGTTCTCTTTATTATTCTTATGACTTATACTGTGAAAAATCAGAATGTAACTCTGATGATAATTGCTGATATAGTATTTATAATAAAATTATGTCTTGATTATCTGCTGAACACTAAGTTTGGTTTTGCACTAAGAGCCATAGGGGATAATGAAGATCTGGTAGTTGGTCTGGGAGTCAATGAAAAGAACATGAAAATGTTCGGATTAATGATGGCAAACGGATTAGTGGCGTTATCAGGTTCACTTTACGGGCAGTATCTGAAATTTGCCGATCTGCAGATGGGAATAGGAACTATGGTAATAGGTCTTGCTTCTATAATAATAGGGCAGGGTGTACTGAAAAAGGATAAAATAATAAACAATCCTTCTATAGTAGTAATAGGAGCGATTTTGTACCAGTTTATTATTTATATAGCACTTAGATCAAATGACTGGTTTAAGGCATTATATAAAGCACTGCATTTTTCAGACGGCGCTATAAAAATGCTTGAAATAAGAACGACAGACCTGAAATTAATTACAGCATTAATAGTAGTAATAATACTGGCATTTTCCAACAAAAAATTAAAAATAATTTTTAAAACAAAAGGATAGAATAATGGTAGAATTAAGAAATGTATACAAGACATTTGTAAGTGAGCTCGGGACAAAGAAAGAAGTTTTTCAGGATACCAATTTTGTAGCTGATGAAGGCGACTTTGTTTCAATTATAGGAAGTAACGGAGCAGGAAAGTCTACATTACTGAATGTAATAAACGGGAATGTGATACCAGATGCCGGAGAAGTTATTTTGGGAGACAGAAATATAACTAAAGTGAGCAGACATAAAAGAGCAAAATGGATATCACAGGTTTTTCAGAATCCTTCACAGGGAACTTCACCGTCAATGACTGTATTAGAAAATTTGTCAATGGCTAAGAATAAAGGAAAAAGCTTTAATCTTACACTTGGTCTGGACAAGAAAAATATTCCTTATTATAAAGAAATTCTTGCAAGTCTTGATTTAGGACTTGAAGAGCAACTGGATACAAAGGTAGGACTGCTGTCAGGTGGGCAGAGACAGTGTCTGTCATTGATAATGTCAACGCTTAATCATCCTGATGTATTGCTTTTAGATGAGCATACAGCTGCTTTGGATCCTAAGACTTCAAAGATCATTCTGGACAAAACCAAAGAACTTGTAGAAAAAAACAGTATAACAACACTTATGATAACGCATAATCTTCAGGATGCCATAGAGTATGGGAACAGACTGATAATGATACACAGCGGTGATATTATACTTGATATAAGAGGTGAGGAGAAAAAACACCTCACTGTGGAAAAGCTTCTTGAATTTTTTCATGAAAAAGATGCAAAATTAGCAGATAAAGATTTATTTTAATAAATAAAAAATGGAAGACTGTTATTCGGTTTTTCATTTTTTTAGTATAATTCAGCAATAAAATAAAAATTACAAAGGAGGATTAGATGGAAGAAATTTATTTGGAATACCGTGCAGATATAAAAAATTATTTTGAGGCAGCAAAGTATTTTACGAAAAGTAAAATAAAACGAAATATTTTTGACAGAATAATGGAAATAGTTGTTCTACTAATTGGTGTTTTTATGTTTACAATTGGAAATTTTATTTTAGGTATGATTTTTGTGGTATTTAGTCTTCTTTTTATACTGAGAATTTTTGAAAAAGGAGTTACATACCTTTATTTTAAGATATATATTTCTAAAATGGGAGTACAGAAATTGTTTGTTTCCCATGATAAAATGAGATATGAGCGTGAGGATATAAGTTCTGAAATAGAATGGAGTTATTATAAAGGATTTATAGAAACACCGAATACAGTATTGCTGTTATACGGGAAAAGAAATTATTCAGTAATACCAAAAGCAGCTTTTAGTGAGGGAAAACTGAAGAAATTCATATCATTGCTTCAGGAAATATTTCCTGCTTGAAGTAGTTTGAAAAAGTAATAAATATACTTGGAAGTTATTTTTAGATATGGTAAAATCATGAGAAAGAATTACAATGTGCTTTGAGAAGGAGTAAATTATGAAAATATTGGGAGTGATTCCTGCAAGATACGCATCTTCGAGATTTAATGGGAAGCCTCTAGAGCTGATCTGCGGAAAACCGATGATAGAATGGGTATATAAAAGAAGTGTAAAGTCTGAGCTTGATGATGTGGTAGTAGCTACTGATGATAAAAGAATTTTTGACACAGTTGCTGCATTCGGCGGGAAAGCTGTAATGACAAGAGATGATCATGTTAATGGTACAAGCAGAATACAGGAAGTAATAGGGCTTGAGGAGTATAAAGATTTTGAATTCATAATAAATATACAGGGTGATGAACCTATAATCGATCCGGAATCAATAAATATTCTTGTAAATAAATATAAAGCTGAAAAAGCAGAGATAATAACTTTGAAGGAAGAAATAAAGTGTTCTTCGGATAAGGAAAATCCTAATGTAGTGAAGGTTATTACGGATTTTTCCGATAATGCCCTGTATTTCAGCAGAAGTCTTATACCTTATATGAGGAATGAGGATAGTAGTTTTATATATTACAGACATGTAGGGATTTACGGATATACAAGTGCAGTCCTGAACAGTATGGATAATATGAAAGACGGAAAACTGGAGCATATCGAATCATTGGAACAGTTGAGATTTCTGGAAAACGGTTATAAAATAAAAGTATATGAAACAAAAAGTACGGTAAAAGGTGTGGATACTAAAGAAGACCTTCTGGAAGTAGAGGAAATAATCAGAAAAAATAATATTAGTTTATAAATAATAATACCATTATATCATTTGTTATAATTAGATAATATAATGGTATTTTTTTAGTTAACTTTTTGTTATAAATATAAAAAGTTATTGATGATATTGTTTAAAGATACATTTTAAGTATCAGACAATGTAATGAATAAAAGTTGACAAAATGAATAAAAATATAGTATTCTATATAATAGGTACTTATTAATTTTAATTTATGGATGATTAATAAAGTTATGTAAGTATCAGGGAAGGTTTGAAAAATATTGGTAATACCGTTTTATTTTTGTATGTGAAAATATGAGGGTATTATTTTAGATAAATTAGAGCAGGAGGAATTTATGAAAAATAAGAGGCTATTGTTATCATTTCTAGCCTTATATTCGATGACGGCAGCTTATGCAGAGACGAATATTAAGGTTAATACTAAACTGGATAAGATATACAAGAATCTGATTAATGACAAGGGGGTAAGCGAGAAAGACTACGGTTTTCTGGAAGAGGTTCTGAATAAGAGAAATAAAGAATTAAAGGATCTGTATGAACAGTCTGACTATATAGTAAAACCGGAATATTTGGAATGGCAGATATTTTTCAGCGGCTTTTATGACCATGTAGAACGTGGAGATAATACAAAAGCCAATGCAAAATATCATTCAGATCCAAGCTACAGCAAGAACGGTATACAAGGGAAAGTAATGCAGGGAACTCAGGTTTCAAAAGAGGTGGATTTAGGGATCAGGATTCCTATGAAAGCAGTGAACAGGACGCCGCTTGATCTGGCTATCCAGACACCGCCGGTGGTGGAAGTGAATCCAGCCGGTACAGTTACTGTGGAATTGCCTAGCATTAATGTGCCTGTTATTGAAGTGCCGGAATTTGAAAAGGTTGATGTTTCTGTAGCAGCGATGGATGTAAAATCTATTTTTACGTATACGGTGAACGTTGGTGGTTCCCCGAATGCTGATCAACAGGGAATATTAAACTATAATGGGACAGGTTATATGCCAGGAAACGACATTACGAGTTATCATAATGCAATTTTATCGCAGCAGGAATTAGTTGGGGGTATCAATAATGTAGGAAGAGGTACACTAAATGTAAGTTTAGCAAATAATTCCAGTAACATTACTGCTACTGTAAATAATACTATGGCATATGGAAATGCAGATGAAAATATAGATTCTACACTTTCTGGTCCAGGATGGTCAGATATAGATGATAGAAAATATGTCATGAAACTTGTAGGTGGAAGCTCTGGAGGGCATATTCTGGAAATAGATAATATGGATATTACTTATACTGGTAATGATATAGAATTTAAAGAGAGATTTCTATTTTATACTGATGCTCATAATAAAGTCAGTGATAACAAATGGATAATTACAGATAGTACTAATATAACATTATCGGGACAATACTTAATTATGTATGGCGCACAATATCATAGTGGTGATAAAAATGCAATAATGGAAAATAATGGAGTGATAAGAGCAGACAATACTTCATTAAATTCTGGAAATAGAATAATATTTGCCGCAGTGGATCATAGGAATAACAACACAAGTGATAATGATAGCAGATTTTTAGATTTTTACAATAATGGAACGATAATTTTAGAAGGAAAAAGCGATGTTTTAGCTAATTTTGGTGTTCCTAGTAATACTCTAAATCAAACTGGCACAAGCCCTGATGGCGGAACTAGATTTATAAACTCCGATAATGGAGATGTTAGTTTAAAGGGATTAGGATCAATTGGGATAGTTGTAAAAGATGAAAGTCAATATGGAAAAATTACAAATTTTGGAAAAAGTGAAATAACCTTTAAAAAATCACTTGAATTAACTGGCGATGAAACAGTAGGAGTTTATGTAGAAAATTCTACAGTAGGAGCTTTTAACCCCATATATTCATCAATGAATATGAATATAGGAACTACAGGAAATGAAAGCAGCAGCACAGGAAATTCAGCAAGCGGAAAAGCAGCGTATACAGAAAACGCAGCAGGTTTTTACACAGATGCAGCAACATTAACATTGAATCTTGGAGACGGCTCGTCAGCATCGGCGCCAGGAACTCATAACATACTGTTTGGTGATTACGCAAGGTCGAGTTCTTTGGTTAGAGCAGACGGAGGAACTCTTACTATAACAGGAAAAACACTTGTAAATAAAGGTGAAGGAAACATAGGTCTTGCAGCAACCGGAGGTAATATTACTTTAAATTCCGGTGCAAATCTGACAGTTTCGGCTGGAAACGGGAACGCAGGAGCGTATGCACAAAGTGGCGGAACCTTCACTAATAATGGTACGATAACTGTAAGTGGTAATGGAACAAATGGTGTTATTGCTGCGAAAGATAGCTCGAATATAGCAGGAAATATAATAAATAATAGTACAATTACAAAAGAAAATAATGGAGCTGCAGTTGTCTTGGCAGGCGGGAATTTTACAAGTACAGGAAGAGTAGAGACAAAAAACAGCTCGGCAGGAATATATGCTTCCAGTGATGTTTCAAGTAATACAGTCAGCTTAACAGGTGATGGTGTAGTAGCAGGGAATAAAGGGATAGCGTTTTATGCAGGTTATGACAGTACTAACGGTACAACAGGAAGAATACAATTTGGCGGAACACCTGTAGGTACTATCCAAAATGGCGGATTAATGTTTTACAACAATTATTCGTCATCGAATGGAGCAGCCGGATCAAACTTCGGTCAGTTTATTATAAATTCCGGGACATCAGTAAAAGTAGAATCAGGCGGAACAGTATTTAAATTTGATTCTGCTACGTACAATACCGCGGATTTCTCAAATTATTTGAATAATACTTTTAACGGTTCACTAGGAAACCTGACTATAAATATGCCGACATCAGGAAATGGTTACGGTAATCTTTTTGTACTGGGAAGTTCTACAGTTGACCTTACATCTATGATATCTACTGCAAATAATGTACTGGGTACCAGTGGTCTTACAATAAACGGCAATTACAGATTTGCATTATTAACAGACGGAGTCTTCAATATAAATAACGATTCTACAAACGGAACAGCTTCAAATCCGTATGATTTGAATAATACTAATAATCCGATTAACTTAATGAATGCTGTGAACTCTAAGATAAACATCACTTCCGGTACTTATATCACAGGAACTGCAAATGAGCAAAATGTAGTGAAACAAGTTAATAAAGCAGGGCAGGTACAAAGCGATATAGCAATAGTAAATGACGGTAACATAAATATGAGCGGGACTGACTCAGTTTCTCTTTATTCTGTATATGGAGACATAACAAATAACGGGACAATAACAGTTTCAAATAATGCTATAGGAGTGTTGGGGTTAAATAATACAAAAATATTAAACTCAGGAAGCGGGACAGTAAATGTTGGAAATAACAGTATCGGATTAGCTGGAATAACATATGACAAGAACAAGATGCCTATTTCTGATTCAGCAGCTTTAGGCTATGGTTCAGATAAAGTAGACATAACAAATAACGGCTATATAAATGATATTTCCGGACAGAGTAAAGGTGTGGGAATATATGCCGAAAACAATAATTCTACAATAAATAGAAATGATGTACAGGCTCTAAACACAGGAACACTTAATTTCATCAATTCTACAAACAGTGCAGGAGCATATGTAACAGGCGGAACATTCACAAATACTAACGGACAGATAAATGTAGGAAGCAGTAATGCCGGAATTTATGCAAATAACAGTGATGTAAACTTTAATTCAGGAACAGTGGAATTATCAGGCAATAATGCCGTAGGATTCTATTTGGAAAATAATAGTAATTTTACTGGAACATCGGGGACAATTAACATTACCGGGCAAAATGCCATAATATTTAATATAAAAGGAACAGGATCAAACTTTAGCAATAATCTGACAATCAATTCATCAGCAGGATCTTCATATGTTGTAGCAAACATAGATTCAGGATTATATCAGTCTAATGTGGGGAACTATACAATCGGAGATAACGGAGTTATGTTCTCAGGAATAAAATCCGCTGTATTGCTGGATTCAGGGACTACAATTACGGGTACAGGTACTAATAGTGTAGCTCTGTATGGAAATGGTCTTTACTCAGCAGCACTGGCATCACCATATTCTGTAGAGTCTGAGAATCAGGGTACAATCACAATGGGAGATTCTTCTGCAGGAATATATGTAGTTAATGGAGCTAGAGCTTTAAATAAAAATAATATAAGTGTAGGGAACTCATCAGTAGGAATGTACGGATTGAATTCAGGAACTGTAACAAATGAAGGAATTATAGAAATAGGAACTTCAAGTCAGGGTATTTATGCACAAAATACAGGGATTGTAACAAATAAAAATATAATAAGAAGTACAAGCAATAATGCTGTAGGAATTTATGCAGAAGGAAACATGGATATTTTAAATGAATTAGGGGCTGAAATAAATCTTTCAGGTGATAATTCTATAGGAATTTTCTCAAAATATTCAGCTACAAGTACTGCTGTACTGACAAATGCCGGAACTATAAACATTGGTAATTCTACAAATGCTGTGAATCCGGGATTAGGAATATACAGTGAAAATACAGATGAAAAAATAAGTAATACAGGAAAGATATTAGTAGGAACTTCATCAATAGGTATTTATAAGTCCGGTTCTGCAACTGGTCTTGGCTCTGTGGAACAAAATGGAGAAATAACAGTAGGTGATGGAGGAATAGGAATTTACAGTGACGGAGATACTGTTAATATACTAGGGAATTCAAAAATAACTTTACTTGGAGGAAATGAAACAGCAGGAGTATACGGGATAAACGGTGCTAAAATAGTAAATGGATCATCTGATTTGAGTATAGGTTCAGGGAATTACGGATTTATTTTGAACAGCGGGGCTTCATTTGAAAATAATGTAGGAATTACACTGGGAAATAATGAAGTATTGGTATATTCAGACGGCGGAAGTACAATTACGAATAACGGAAATATTAATATGACTGGTTCTGAAAATGTAGTGGTATATGCTGTTAATGGTGAAACTGTTAATAACATTGGTACAATAGATGCTTCAAATCAAATAGGAAATATAGCTGTATATAACAAAGGCGGAGTAATAAATAACAGCGGTACTTTATATTTAGGAAATTCAGATATTCAAAGTAAAACAAACACTTTCCTAAATACTTATGCAGTGGGACTGTACAGTGAAAATTCTTCAATTTCAAATTCTGGTACTATACATGCAGGTACAGGAGCAGTAGCAATTTATTCCAAAACTGATGCGAATAATAGTGCAGTATCTACAAATAAAGGTGATATTTATTTGACTGATGGAGCAGTAGGATTATATGCAGAAGGTAAAAATACACAGATAATCAATGATAAAACAGCTACTATTACTGTGTCAGGAGACGGAAGTATAGGAATGGCTGCTGTAGGCGGAGCATTGATCACAAATAAAGGTACTATTGACATAACAGGAACTAATTCTTACGGTATGTATGGAAATGCCGGTTCAGAAGTAGAAAACTACGGTACTATAAATGTAGGCGGAGAAAATAACACTGCAATACTTTTGGCAAACAGTTCAAGACTTATTAATAATGCCGAGGGGACAATAAATATTTTAGGCGGCGCGATAAACGGACTGGGACTGACTCAGACAGTAAATGAGCAATATGTAGTTCCAAGCATAGTAAACTCAGGAGTTATTAATGTAAATGAAAACTTTAAGGTAAACGGAGTAGAAATAACTATAAAAGTAGATCCTTCTACGATAACAAGTGCAACACTTTCAGAAGATGCCGGAGCAAAATATGTATCAAATGCAGTAAAATTTAATGCACCGTCATTTGAAGTAGATGAGAATAATCCAGTTGTTGTAACAGCAGATTTTACACAAGGAACAAATGCTACAACATATAAATTAAAAGATGTATTTAATCCTACAACTTCCGGCGGAGGACCGAATACCGGAACTGTGCCTGTAGTAAGTAAGTCGCTTACATGGGAAGCAATACCGCAGATAAACAGCAATGGTAATGTAGATATATGGATGAAGAAGATTCCGTATGATAAATTTACCGGCGGTCTTTGGTATGAGGATTTTGGAAAAAATCTTGATAAGAAATATGGTGTAGACGGAATATCATCAAATGCTATAAATATTTTTAATAAAATAGATTACATAAGTAATGAAACTGACTTTAGACATGTAATGGCAAGTCTTGCAGGAAATGTTTATTCTAACCTGAATCAGCGTGAAGATGATATAGCAAGAATATTTGAAAATTCATTGGATTTACTGCAAAACTCTGAGAATAACACTAAAGAAAATGTGAAAATTAACGTTATAGTGGGAAGCGGAAAGAGAACAGAGGATACTGACGGAGTAGTAGGATATGATTATAAAGCAACAGGAATTCAGGCTTTAAGAGAAGTAGAAAGAACTTACAGACATACTTTCGGATACTCATTGGGATATATGCATACAGGATTTGAATTTAATGACGGAAATAACAGTGAAGAATGGGTAGATACAATTCAGCTGGGAGTTCACAATAAGTATAAAGCTAATGACTGGATCGTGAAAAACGATCTTACCGGAAGAGCGAGTATTCACAATGTAGACAGAAATATAGACTGGCCTGTAAACGGAAGATCAGAAATGGACGGTACATTTGAAACTTATTCACTTACTTTTGATAACTCTTTAGGAAAAGAATTCAAAATAGGGAGAAATTCATCTGTAACGCCATATGGAGGACTGCGGGCAATGTATGCTGTAAGACCGACATTCACTGAATCAGGACTGGAAGCTTTGGAAGTGGACGGAAATGACGCATGGAGCGTAAAGCCAAGAGCAGGTGTGGAAGTAAAAGGAGAAATGCCTTTAGGTGCAAGAGGATGGAAAGCAAAAGCAACACTTGATCTAGCTTATGAATATGAACTTGCTAATCTTAATGAAAGAGAAAAAGCAAGACTTATTGCTGTAGAGGACGGATATCATAATTTATCGAAACCGGAAGAAGAAAAAGGAGCATTTAGAAGTAAGGCTTCTGTGGGAGTAGAGGTAGAGGAAAAATACGGGATATTTGTAACTGGAGAATATGTTACTGGCGAACATAGTCAGGAAGACTACAGAGTCGGTGTCAGTTTGAAAGCAGTATTTTAAAAAACAATTATTATAAAAAATACAAAAGGCAGTTACAGTTTTATTTTGAAACTTAACTGCCTTTTTTCTAATAGAAATTTATAAGACATATATGTATAAGATATAGAAAATATATAGAAAAAAATTTGTAGCTTATGTCTGAATATGATAAAATTATAGAAAATACTATTATTTTGTAAACATGTTACTATGAAGAAAAACTACTAAAATACTGGTATATTTTTTTATAAATTCCATTTTAAATTTTCAAAAATATTTAACATTAATAATTAATATATTTAGGAGAAAATAATGAACAAGTATAGGATAGAAGTAGCAATGATAAAAGGAATTAAGAAAAGCTTAGGGATTTTTTCTTTGAGATTCCGATTCAAATTTGCTGAATTTTTGGGAATACTAGCTTATTATATTATTAAAAAAAGAAGAGATCTGACATATGAAAACCTAAAAATAGCATTTCCGGAAAAATCTATGTCAGAATTAAAAAAAATAGCAAAAGAATCGTATAAAACTGTGGCTAAAAATACTTTTATTCCATTGTTTTTAACAGAGTTAATAGAGAAAAAAGCCATAGAAGTAGATAATTTGGAACTAGCTAAAGAACTCTACGGCAGAGGTAAGGGACTTATACTTACGACTCTTCATATGGGCGGTTTTGAAGCGGGATTTTCGCTGGCAAAATGGTTTGATGTGTATACTGTATTTAAAAAACAGAAAAATCCATATTTGAATGATCTTATGACAAGTTACAGAGAAAGAACAGGAGCAAAAACAATACTAAAAAATATAGAAAACGGTTCAAATGATAAAATATCAGAGTGTTTTAGAAATAAAGGACTTTTGATTCTTGCTTCAGATCAATATTCAAACGGGGTAGATATGGAATTTTTTGGTAAACATACTAAGGCCAATGAAGGAAATATGCTTTTGGCAATAAAATATAAAGCGCCTGTAATCTTAGCGTATTCTGTTTTTAAAGAAGACAGGGTAAATATAACCTTTGTGAAAGAACTGGAAGTGGAAAAAAAGGGGAAATTAAGAGAAACGCTCCAGTATAACACACAAAAACTGTTTTATGATTTTGAGGAACTGATAAGAAAATATCCGGGTCAATATATGTGGCAGCATAACAGATGGAAAATATAAGGAGAGAAAATGAAAAAAGTTTATTTGCTGATTTTAATTTTGATAGTAAGTATCGGCGGAATTTTTTTGGCAAAATCTGTGAGAAAAACGAAGAAAACTACTGGAATAACAGAAATAACAGGGATTTCTCCTGAAAAATCAGAGGAGAGAGAAAGCACCGGAGGAAAAAAAATCATAGATGGGGATTTTTCAGTATATTTACCTGATTTAGATAATGAAAAAATAAAAATGTACTGGAAAAATAAGAACGGCGAGGCGTATTCCGAGTTATCAAAAGTTATTCAGGAAAATCCCGGAGATAAAATTAATTTTGCTACAAATGGCGGCATATACAGCATAGAATACAAACCTAAAGGATTATACATAGAAAATTACAAAATAATATCAAAAATAGATCTCAGGCATGGAGAAGGCAATTTTTATATGCAGCCGAACGGAGTGTTTTTTATTGAGGATAATCAGCCGAAAATATCAGAATCAAAGAGTTTTACATATAATGAAAATATAAGTTATGCAGTTCAGTCAGGACCGCTGCTGGTAAAAGACGGCGTAATAAATAAAAAAACAGGTAAAGACTCTAAGTCTTTGAAAATACGTAGTGCTGTAGGAATAACAAAAGAAAACAAAGTCTTTTTTCTTATGAGCAGTGAGGGAATAAACTTTTATAATTTCTCAAAATATGCGCTGGATAATCTGGAGTGCAGAGATCTCCTGTTTTTGGACGGAACAATATCTAAAATGTATTTTTCAGATGAAAAAGAAGCTCCAAAGCAGGATTATCCATTTGTAACTATTATAACTTCTGAAAAAAAATAAGAATTTTTATATAAAGCTGTTCTTTTCATATGAAAAAATTCAACATTTTAAATACAAAAAAGAACTAAAGAAGTTGACAATTATATGCAAAAATGATAGAATAACACTTGCCATACTAGCCGGGGAATCAGCGGTGCCCTGTATCCACAATCCGCTATAGTGGAGGTGAATTCTGAGCTTGAGGGGTAATTTGGTATAAAGCCTTCAGGCAACGGCGTTGAGAAAAAAGTCCTATATTGCAGGATGTCGGTGAATTGTGTCAGGTCGGGAACGAAGCAGCACTAAGTCGAAAGTTTCTGGGTTTGTGGGGTCGCTTTTTTTGAGCCTTTGTCTGTAGAAACATATATTGAGTTATTTCGAGAGTTCGGTGTATGGCTAGAAAAGATATCAGCTGGATTTTTCTGGCTTTTTTTATTAATAAATATTTTAATCCCGGGAGGAAAATTGGATATTATAAAATTAAAAACAGAAGACCAAGGAGAACTTGGGGAATTAAAAGTTTTGGATAATGAATTCGAGATGCCGGAACCCGGGGAAGAATGGTTTGCCATAAATGACAAGGACATGATAATGGGTTACGCAGTTTTGGAAATGAAAGAAACGCCTGTTTTGAAAAAAATATTTGTGAGAGAAGATCAGAGAAACAGCGGTTATGGAACAAAACTTTTGAAATCTTTAATTAACTGGGTGAGAAGCAATAATTATGACGGTATGGTTGTTTTAGATCATAAGAATTCTAATAAGTTTCTGGAAAGACTGAAATTCGTGAGAAACGGGGAAGCTTATATAAGAGATGGTCTGAGCTTTAAGAGAAAAAAAGAAAAGAAAGCTATGCTGGTAATTATATTCAATTTATTTATAAATATTATTCTGGCTTCATTAAGAATAGTGTTTGGTTATATGGGAAACAGTACGGCACTGATAGCTGACGGTGTAAACTCGCTTACAGACTGTGTAAGCAATACTATAGCCGTGGTTGGTCTGAAGGCAGGAAGCAAGCCGGAAGATGAACATCATCCTTTTGGACACGGAAAAATGGAATCTATTATGAGTATCATAATTGGAACACTTATTATAGTAGCAGCTTCAAATATATTATATGAAAATATAATGAAGCTGGTCAGGGGAGAAGTAAGCACACAGCCTCCGGCATTGCTTATCGGAGTTTCTATAATCTCTCTGATTATAAAAGCAGGACAGTTTTTCTTTATAAAGAGAAACGGGGAGAGACTTAATAATACACTTTTACTTGCTTTATCAAAGGATTATAAGTCAGATTTTATAATAAGTACATCAGTTGTAATAGGAATATTTCTGTCAAGACAGATAAGTCCCGTGATGGATTCTTTTCTTGGTATTGCTGTGATTTTATATATCATCAAGGAAGGTTACGGGATAATAAAGGATAATTCCCTTGAGCTTCTGGATACTCAGGATAAGGAATTTCTTGAGGAAGTCTACAGCTTTGTCATAAAAGAGAAAGGCGTGGAAAATGCCCATGATTTTCACATGTCTAAATCAGGAGAAGATATATATCTGTTTCTGGATATAAGAGTGAATAAAAATATGCTGGTAATGGAAGCCCATGATTTGTCACACGAAATTTCTAATAAACTAAAGTTGAAATACAGGAACCTAAAAGATGTAATCATACATGTGGAACCAGTATATTAAGGGTTTTTGTACAAATATATATATTTTAATCTTATAATAATAATATATTTGTATTTTAGTTGAAATTTAATTACAAAATCTTTCGGAGTTAAGGTGCTGACATTGCTATTGGACGCAATGTGTGGTATAATTAATAAAATTTTATAATAGAAGAGGAAACAAATGAGTATATTAGACGGTCTAAATAAAGAACAAAGAGAAGCAGCAGAACATATAGACGGCCCTGTGCTGATACTGGCAGGCGCGGGAAGCGGAAAGACAAGAACGGTAACTTACAGAATAGCTCACATGGTAAAGGAAAAGGGCGTATCTCCTTTGAATATACTGGCTCTTACATTTACTAATAAAGCAGCAAAGGAAATGAAGGAAAGAGCAGAAGCTCTGGTAGGAAATGATGTTCATAACCTACAGATATCGACATTTCACTCATTTTCTGTAAGACTCTTAAGAATATACGGTGAAAAGCTGGGATATGGGAATAACTTTAACATCTACGATACAGATGATCAGAAGTCATTAATAGGTAAGATAATGAAAGAACTGAATATACAGGATGATACTACGCCGGGTAAAGTAGCAGGCAGAATAAGCAAGCTTAAAGAAAAAGGAATTGATATAAAAACAATAGAACGGGAAGTAGACTTGCGTGTCCCTTCTAACAGAGCGTTTTTTGATATTTTTGATAAGTATGATAAAACTTTGAAATCCAGTAATGCAATGGACTTTTCAGATCTGATATTAAATGCAAACAAGATTCTGGATAATTCGGAAGTACTTGGAAGAGTACAGGAAAGATATAAATATATAATAGTGGACGAGTATCAGGATACTAACGATCTTCAATACGAAATAATAAATAAAATAGCTTCAAAATATAATAATATCTGTGTAGTCGGCGACGAAGACCAGAGTATTTATGCTTTTAGAGGGGCAAATATTAATAATATACTGAATTTCGAAAGAGACTATAAAAATGCCCTTGTAATAAAACTGGAAAAAAACTACAGATCTACTGAGAGAATACTTAATGCGGCAAATGAGCTGATCAGAAATAATAAATCATCAAGAGGAAAGAAGCTCTGGACAGATGCCGGAAAAGGTGAGAAAATACAGGTTTTTAATGCATCGAATACATTTGACGAAGCTAATTTCATCGCAGAAGAAATACTCAGAAAAAATATAGAAGGCATCCCTTTTAAAGATATGGCAATTCTTTACAGAACTAATGCCCAGTCAAGGGTACTGGAAGAAAAAATGCTTTTGAATAACATAAAATACAGAGTTTACGGCGGAATGCAGTTTTTTCAGCGAAAAGAGATAAAAGACCTCTTGGCTTATCTGAGTGTCATAAATAATATACAGGATAACCTGAATTTCGTAAGAATAATTAATGTGCCGAAGAGATCTATAGGTGATAAGTCAGTAGCAAAGTTCGTTGAAATAGCTGCACAGAAAGGCGTATCACTTTTTGAGTCGCTAAAATATATAGATGAAGTAACAGGACTGCGTGCAGCAGCAAAAGAAAAGCTGAAAGATTTTTACAGACTGCTGGTGGATGTTCTGGAAAATCTTGATAATATGACAGTAAGTGAGATATTTCAGGAAATACTGAACAGAACTAAATATATTGATTCAATAGAGGATAACAAAGAAGACAGAATAAAGAATATAGAGGAATTAATGAACAGTATACGTGAGATAGAAAGAGAGTATCCGGGAATTACATTAAGTGAGTATCTGGAGTTTATATCTCTTACATCCGCAACTGACAGTATGGATGACGAGGAAAATTTCGTAAAGCTGATGACAATACACAGCTCCAAGGGGCTTGAGTTTGATTATGTATTTATAGCAGGAATGGAAGAGGGGTTATTTCCCGGAGAGGCATCTGTACTAAATGATGAAGACCTTGAAGAAGAAAGAAGACTTTGTTATGTGGCAATAACAAGAGCAAAAAAGGAACTGAGACTGTCGCATGCTTCTGAGAGAATGCTGTGGGGACAATCAAGTTATGGACGTCCTGCTTCAAGATTTATAGATGAGTTATCTCAGGATGAACTGGAATTCCTGAATAAAAAAGAGAGAAAATCAGATTTATTCAGACAGACAGAGCAGCCATTGAGATCAGAAAATTTCAAACCTATGACAGATATAGAAAATTTTAATCCTTATAAAAAAGCTCCTGAAGAAGCTAAGTATAAAATCGGGGAATTTGTTAATCACATAAAATTCGGAAAAGGTAAAGTAACAGGTATAGATAATAAAAGTGTAACTGTGGATTTTATGACAGGGGAAAAGAAAATAGCCTTAGCATTGGCAGACAGATTTTTGAAAGGATAGTGTTATGAAAAGAAAAACTATAAAAGATGAAATTACTTACAATGGAATAGGCCTTCATAAAGGTGAGAAAATAGAAATAAAATTAAAACCGGTAACTGACTGCAGCGGAATTACGTTCAAAAGAGTAGATTTACCCGGAGATAACGAAATAAAAGTCTCGCCGGACAATCTTTTTGAACTGGAAAGAGGAACAAATATAAGAAATTCCAGCGGTGTCATGGTATACACAATAGAGCATATAATGTCAGTGTTTCACATAACCGGGATAACAGATCTTCTGGTGGAGATAACAGGTAATGAACTGCCTATTATGGACGGAAGTTCTCTGATGTTTATAGAAAAAATAAATGAAACAGGGCTTGTAGAACTGGAAAAAGATATAGAACCTGTAGTAATAACAGAACCTATTTATTTTTCCGAGGAAAAAGACGGTAAATACATAATTGCCCTGCCCTATGACGGATTTAAGGTATCATATACAATAGATTTCGGACATTCTTTTCTGAAAGCGCAGTATTATGAAATAGATCTGAATCAGGAAAATTATACAAAAGAAATAGCACCTGCGAGAACATTCTGTTTTGATTACGAAATAGAATATATGCAGAGTCATAATCTTGCTTTGGGCGGAAGCCTTGAAAATGCAATTGTCATAAAAAAAGACGGTGTGATAAATCCCGAGGGTCTCAGATTTGAAACTGAATTCGTGAGACATAAGATTCTGGATCTGATAGGAGATATATACATACTGAACAGACCTGTAAAAGGGCATTTGATCGCTGTAAAAGCAGGACATTTTATAAATTCAAAATTATCAGAAAAACTGAAAAGTTTAATATAAGAAATTTTTAGGAGGAGAAAAATATGGAATCAGTAATGAAAATAGAAGATATTATGAATATTTTACCACACAGATATCCTTTTTTGTTAGTAGACAGAGTAATTGAGAAAAATGGGACGGAAAGCCTTGTGGCTATAAAAAATGTCACGATAAACGAGGAATTTTTTAACGGACATTTTCCGGGTATGCCGGTAATGCCGGGAGTATTACAGGTAGAGGCAATGGCTCAGGCTGTAGGACTGCTTATGCTGGAGCCGGGGAAAATACCTTTGTTTATGTCAGTAGACAAATGTAAATTCAGAAAACAGGTGGTTCCTGGAGATCAAATCAGAATTGAAGTAGAAAAATTAAAAGTAAAAAGCAGAATTATTCAGGCAAAAGGAAGATGTATTGTTGACGGTGCAGTTGTCAGTGAAGCTGAATTAATGTTTGCAATACATGACAGATAATAATATTATAAAAGTATTACTGTTTGGAGGAAAATATGAGTATTCATATACATGAAACAGCTATTGTGTCAGATAAAGCCATAATAGCTGATGATGTAAAAATAGGTCCTTATTGTACTATAGGACCTCAGGTAAGTATAGGTACCGGAACTGTATTGGAATCACATGTAACCCTGGACGGAGATACAACAATCGGTGAACATAATTATATACATTCATTTGTTTCAATAGGAAAAATGCCGCAGGATATAGATTATTCAAATGAACATACCAAGATAACAATAGGGAATAATAATAAGATCAGAGAATTCGTAACTATACATAAAGGAACCGAAGATAAATTCGAGACAAAGATAGGAAACAGCTGTCTGATAATGGCTTATGTCCATATCGGGAATGACTGTACTGTGGAAAGCAACTGTATACTCGGAAATAATGTAACACTAACCGGACATGTATATGTAGAAGGTCATGCTATAATAAGTGCCCTGACTCCTGTTTATGAAAATGTACGTATAGGATGTCATGCTATGGTGGGCGGAGCCTCATATGTATTTCAGGATATTCTTCCTTTTACACTTGCAGAAGGAATAAAGGCTAAATCAGCTTTTATAAATATGGTAGGACTGAGACGGCGTGGTTTTAGCGAAGATGAAATAAAAAATCTGAAAGAGGCATATAAAATTATTTTTAAAAGAGGAAATAAGCTGGAGGAAGCAATAAAACAAATGCAGGAAAAATTTCCCGATGATAAAAATATAGAACATATGATACACTTTATTGGAGAAAGTAAAAGGGGAATAGCAAGATAAGGACAAATAAAAAATAGGATGGTAATTTTATGAATAAAAATATACATGAAACTGCAATTATTGCCGATGGGGCCAAAATTGCGGATGATGTAAAAATAGGGCCGTATTGTATAGTCGGACCACAGGTAACAATAGATTCCGGAACAGTGCTGGAGTCTCATGTTGTGGTAGAAGGTGAAACAATAATAGGTAAGGGGAATTATATTTTTTCATTTGTTTCCATAGGGAAAGTACCTCAGGATCTGAAATTTCACGGGGAAGAAACGAGAGTAGTTATAGGAAATAATAACAAAATCAGAGAATTCGTAACAATTCACAGAGGTACAGAGGATAGATTTGAAACAACAGTAGGAAATAACTGCCTGATAATGGCATATGTTCATATTGCACACGACTGTATGGTAGAAGATAATTGTATTCTTGCGAACGGGGCAACACTTGCAGGTCATGTATATGTGGAAGAGTACGCTGTAATAGGCGGACTGACACCTATACACCAGTTTGTAAGAGTAGGACGTCATGCTATGGTAGGAGGAGCTTCAGCTGTTAATCAGGATGTGGTTCCGTATACACTTGCAGAAGGAAATAAGGCAAGAGCAGCTTATATAAATATTACAGGTCTTAAAAGACGCGGCTTCACAGAGAGTGAGATAAAAAATCTGAGAGAAAGCTATAAAATAATATTCAAAAGAGGTCTTAAGGTGGAAGAAGCACTTATACAGCTGAAAGAAAAGTTTCCTGACGATAAAAATGTAGATCATATAATAGCTTTTATCAAAAAAAGTAAAAGAGGTATTACAAGATAATGAATAAAATTGCAATTATTACAGGAGCTGGAAAGCTCCCGACTTTATTTTTGGAAGAAGCTGTAGCCCGTGGATATGAAGTATACCCGGTTTATCTTTTTGACAATGTGGACAGTAAGATAAAAGAATATGGTAATTCTGTAAAATACAGCATTGCCCAGGTGGGAAAAATAATAAAGTATTTAAAATCAAAAGAAATAAGCAGACTGATTATGCTGGGAAAAGTAGAGAAAAATCTTATCTTTTCCAATTTGAAATTTGATTTGGTTGCAACCAAAATATTAATGAATACCAGAAATAAAAAAGATAAGAATATATTAATGGCAATAATAAATCATCTGGAAAAAGAGGGAATAGAGGTATTACCCCAGAATTTTCTTATGGATAAGTATATGGCAAAAGAAATGGATTATACTAAGAGAAAAGCCCTTCCTGATGATATGAAAACTATAGAAATAGGAATTGAAGCGGCGAAAATGCTCACAGCCATTGATGCAGGACAGACTGTGGTAGTGAAAAATGAATCTGTGGTAGCCCTTGAGGGAGTGGAAGGAACTGATAAAACCATAGAACGTGCAGGGGAATATGCAGGTAAAGACTGTGTAATAGTGAAAATGGCACGCCCAAATCAGGATTACAGAATCGACATTCCAACAATAGGCGTGGATACATTGAAAAAGGCTGTGGAAATAAAAGCAAAGGGAATAGTAATAGAATCAGAACACATGTTATTTATAGATCAGGAAGAAGTAATAAATTTTGCTGATAAAAATAAAATATTTATAAAAGGAATAAAGTATGAATAATAAATTTTTTGTTTCATGCGGTGAAATGTCCGGTGACTTACATTTATCATATATAATAAAGGCTGTAAAAAAAGCAGATCCAGATGCGGAGTTTTTCGGCATGGCCGGAGATAAATCAGCTTCTGAAGGTGCTGTACTGGTTCAGCATATTAAAGATAATGATATAATGGGTTTTGCAGAAGCAATAAAAAAATACAGTTATTTTAAGAAAAAAGCCGGAGAATATATAGAGTTTATAAAGGAAAATGATATAAAAAATGTTATCTTTGTGGACTACGGCGGTTTTAACCTGAGATTTTTTGAGATATTAAAAAAAGAGATGCCGGAGATAAGAACATTTTATTATATTCCGCCGAAAGTATGGGCATGGGGTGAAAAAAGAATAGAAAAACTAAAAAAAGTAGATGAAGTAATAGTGATTTTTCCGTGGGAAAAAGAATATTATGACAAAAAAAATATGAATGTAGCTTATTTTGGAAATCCGTTTATAGATAAGTATGAATTTTCAGATAATTATGGTGAAAAGATATTATTACTGCCGGGAAGCAGAAAACAGGAAATTGTAAAAATACTTCCAGTAATGCTGGAGCTGGTAAAAGGCAGAGAAAATGAGAAATTTATATTAAGACTTGCAGATAAGTCACATATGGCTTATGTACCTTTCAATGAAACTGATTTTCCAAATATGGAGATAAGTTTTTCAAAACTGGAAGATATCAGAAAAGACCTGAGAATGGCTGTGGCTACTTCGGGAACTGTAACTTTTGAAATGGCTCTTATGGGTCTTCCTGTAATAGTAGGTTATAAAACATCACCTTTGAATGTATTTATAGCAAAAAATATTTTAAAAATAAATTATATTTCACTTACTAACATAGGAGCAGGAAAAGAGGTACTTCCAGAGCTTATACAAAATGATTTTAATGTAAAAAATATAGAAAAGAAAATGAATTATATAGATAATTCTAAGAAAGACGTGATAGAATCTCTTCGGGAGAGCAGGGATTTAATGGGCGGAAAAGGAGTAACAGACAGAATATCTCAATTTATTTTGGAAAGGGCACTATAAATGAATGAATTAAAGAAACTATATTCACAGTTAAATAAATACATAAAAAGATACGGAATTCTTATGGGAATTAATTTCGTCATGACAATTCTCGCAGGAGCAACAGCGGCAGCACCTCTTGCACTGATAAACAGACTGTTTGATAAAGGAATTAACGGAGGCAGTGAAAAAGATATATTATATGCAGCATGTTCTATGATAGCTTTAGCAGTAATGAGCGGTTTTTTAATATATTTATCTACTATTTTTTCCGGACGTATATCTACCGGAATTTACAGAGATGTCATAAACGACATGTATATGAAAATACAGAGTCTGGATCTTAAATTTTTTACTGAAATAAAAGTAGGTGAATTAATGGTCAGATTCACCAATGATGCACAAAATATAAATACTATGGTGCTGAATCTGTTTAATTTACTTTCATATGTAGTACAGGCGGTAGTTTTATTCGGTATAGCAATGTACACAGACTGGAAACTGACTTTGTCTATTGTTATAGTTGCACCGATACTGATACAAATAGTAAAAAAATATGCTAAAAAATTAAAAAAAGCCGGAAAAGACAGACAGGAAGCCACAGGAGACCTGAACAGTACACTTCAGGAAACAATATCAGGAATTAAAGTCATAAAAGCTTTTGCTACAGAGGGATACGAAAAATCGAAGTTCAAAAGTCTTACTAACAAACTGAGATTACACAGTATGAACAGTATTAAATATGATGCAAAGTCAAACTCTATTACAGAAGGTCTGAATTATATTATAGTAGCACTGCTTCTAATGTTTGGCGGATACAGAGTAATAAGAGGTACCGGATTTACAACAGGACATTTTATTACAGTAATAGGAGCTATTTCTGCGATGTATACACCTGCCAAGAGATCAGTAGGTACGATTAATAATATTAATAATAATACAGCTGCTATAGAAAGAGTGTTCGACATAATGAAGCTGGAACCTGAGATCATAAATTGTGAAAATCCGGTGAAATTCGATACTTTCAAACAGGATATCGAATTATCAGAAGTTTATTTTTCGTATAATGATGACGATGAATATGTATTAAATAATATAAACCTTTATGTAAAAAAAGGAGAAACAGTAGCTCTTGTCGGGAATTCCGGCGGAGGAAAAACCACAATAGCCAACCTTATACCAAGATTTTATGATGTAAATAAAGGAAGTATAAAAATAGACGGTATAGATGTAAGAGACTATGAAATAAAATCACTTAGAAGAAATATAGGAATAGTTCCTCAGGAGACTTTTCTGTTCGGCGGGACAATTAAAGAAAATATACGTTACGGAAACAGACAGGCCACTGACGAAGAAATATTCAATGCTGCAAAAATGGCAAATGCACATGAGTTCATAAAGAACCTCGCTGATGGCTACGAAACTGAAATTGGTGAAAGAGGAGTGCTTTTATCAGGAGGACAGAAACAGAGAATTGCCATAGCAAGAGCAATTTTGGAAAATCCTCAGATTTTGATTCTGGATGAAGCGACAAGTGCTTTGGATAATGAATCGGAAAAGCTGGTTCAGGAAGCTTTGGAAAAGCTGATGCTGGAAAAAACTACATTTATAATAGCGCACAGATTATCCACTGTAATAAATAGTGATAAAATAGTGGTACTGCAAAAAGGGGAAATCAAAGAAATGGGAACACATCAGGAGTTAATTGCTAAAAATGGTATATATAAATCATTATATGAAAGAAATTTCGAAGACTAATATAGATAGGATAGCGATATGAAGAGAAAGCAAAATGATCTGGAAACAGAATCAATAGGAAAACTTTTGAGGAAATACACTATTCCTGCTTTAATTGGGAATATAGTAATAGTGATATACAATTTTGTTGATAGATGGTTTATAGGACAGTTTATAGGTGAGGAAGCTCTGGCTGCATCAGGTATAACTTTCTATCTGCTTATGGTTTTTATAGCTTTTAGTATGCTTATAGGAATCGGGGCAGGTACAATAATATCAATACGTCTCGGGCAGAAAAACGTGGAAGATTCTGAAAAGATACTGGGGAATTCTGTTACCTTATTTTTTATAGTGAGTATCATTCTTACAATAATTTTATGGTTTAATCTTGATTTTATACTTTTGAAATCAGGGGCAAACAATGAAACTCTTCCTTATGCAAGAGCATATATGAGAATCTTGATACCAATTTCACTGGCTAATTTTTATTCTTACGGGCTGAGCAATGTCATGAGGGCTGCCAATGCACCTAAAACTGCGATGTTCGCAATGATAATAGGTGGAGTGGTTAATCTTGTTCTTGATTATATATTTGTAGTTATTTTTCATATGGGAATAGAAGGAACTGCTTATGCAACACTTATTGGAAATATATTATCAGCAGTATATGTAATGTATTTTTTCCTCAGAGGGAAGCCGTTATTCAGGCTGAATATGTTCGGCCGTTCTATAGATGAAACATGTATCCTTAGATTAAGAAGAAAAAATCTTCCTCTTTCATATAAAATATCATATGATATTTTAAAAATAGGTATGTCGTCATTCTTACTGCAATCAGTTAATGCGGCTGTGGGAGTAATTATAAATAATGTAATAAGTGCTACCGGAGGAACTACAGGGGTGGCAATAATGACTATTATTAATACATATCTGACTCTTATAGTAATGTCGGTATATTCCATTGCTCAGGGAGCCCAGCCTATTATAGGATATAATTACGGTGCAAAGAGATTTGACAGGGTTAAAAAATCACTTAACATGTCTGTGATTTGGGGTCTGATAATGTCAACGGTATTTTTCGTGATAATAATGTTAATTCCTAGAGAACTGATATTATTATTTAATAAGGACAGTAATTCCAATGTTATACATGACGGAGTAAAAGCAATCAGAATTTATTTTATGTTGATTATTCCGGCTTCTGTGGGTACTATTGTACCAAATTATTTTCAGTCAATAGGTAATGCAAGAGAAGCAATAATCCTGAATATAATGAGACAGGTATTTATCTTTATGATAATTATGTTTATTTTCACTAGATTCTGGGGACTGGACGGAGTGTGGTATTCACAGCCGGTTACTGATGTTATATTTACGTTTATTATAGGAGTGCTGTTAGTGTTGGAGAACAAAAAACTAGGGAAAGAAATAGAAATGTATAAATAACAATAAATTATTAGGGAGAACTGATAAAATTTCAGTCTCTCTTTTTTATATAGGCTAGTTTCTCAAATTAACTTTATTATTCAGAGAAAAAATACTTCAATAAATAATTAATAATGATAATAGAAATGTTATATTTATAACTTATCAGGATAATTCTGGATTTAAATTAATTTATTGGAACATTGCTAATTTTAAATTTTTTATTTTAAAAATATAACAATAAAACTCATTGAATTTAAATTACATTACATGAAAAATAATTTGAAAAAGTAATTGTTAAGTTTTCTCATATTTATTTTTACTATTTATACAATTTATATTGAAGCACAAAAAAAAACAAGACTTTATAGATGTAAACAGGGAAAAATTGTACTAAAAGGAAAGAGAAAAAAATATATGATTAATAATAAAATTAATTTAATTTCTATATTTTTATATAAATTAATAGAATTTAAAATTTTCTCAAATTTAATAATTGAAAAACACAATAAAAATTATTTTATTGATTTATTACAGTTAAATCTTTTTAGGTCTTTAGCGGTATTTTTGAAATATTTTTTTATATCATATTTTTTTGAATAACAGCGTAATTCAGAATACAAAAGTTAAAAATTGTCGAATGACTCTATTTATATGCTGTTGAGTAAAAAAAAATGGAGATTTTATTTAAAAATAAAAAAAATATCAAAAAATTTCCTTTTTGTTTAATAAATAGGAGGTGCAAAAAACAAGGAGAAGAGCAAAAAACCGTGTTAAATATGTCAAAAAATTAATTGACATATTCAAAAGTATTGGTTATCATAAATATGTGTAGTGGGGTTTATGAAAATCTAACTAAAAAGGTGATGAATATGAAAAAAAAATTACTCTTAGTAGCTGTTTTTGCACTTTTAAGTCTTAATTTAAGTGCGAAAGAAACTGATAAGACAGAAGCAGTAACTGAGGCACGTAATAAGGTGACAAGCCCTTGGGATGGCTGGCACGGAACATTCGGTATTTTACAGGAAACAGAAAATGTAGAGGGGTCAGCTGATAAAGACGGCTTATATGAACCAAGTGTTTACTTTGACCTTAGAAAGGGAAAATGGTCCTTCGGAATGACGAATTATAATGAAAATCATGATTTCGAATATAAGGACTGGACACGTGGAAACTATCTTAACAGATTAGAGTTAAGAGGTCATTATCAGTTTACTGACAACGATCAATATGCAATCGGATTGGGAGCTGCTGTGAGAAATTATCAATGGGCTCACAAAGACGGAACTAGTCCTACGACTACTAATAACAGATGGCTGAATATCCAACCAGACTGGAGATACAATTTTACGCCTAATTTAAGCTATGAAGGATGGCTGGGTTTTTACTCAATGTTTAATGATGCGCAGGAAAATGGATATTCTGACAAAGAATTGGAAACAGAGTCAGGACTTAAATACAAGTTTAATGATTTCATATCTCTAAGATTGAATTACTATTTAGACAGAGGATGGAATCTGGGCGGACCTACTGCAAACTCATTTAATAACCAACAGATCAGAGGATATTTGCCAATGAATTTTGCTTTCTTTGGTGATAAGACAACTACAGTAACACCATATTTCAGACAGGGATTTATCAATAAGTCGTGGAATGCAGATGCAAATCAGGCAAATAATGAAATAGATACAAGACTGGGACTTAGAATAGACCAGAAACTTCCTGCAGGCTTTGCAGTATCACTGGAATATGCTTATGAAATGAGAAATCAGCAGGACAGTGCACCAGGACAAAAATCATTTAATAAATACATTACACAGGTGTAGGATTATCATATTCATTCTAATACCTTGTTTTACCCGTGTTTTATAATTAAAATATCAGGTAGGATATAAGTGTTTTAATAAAGGCACATTATTAAAAGATTCCAGAAAAGGAGGGTTTAGAGAGTGAAATTGAACTCAGACGAAGTTTTGATAATAGCTTCAAACAAAATGGGACATGGTGATGACAGACTCGGAGAAATTCTGATAAAAAGTTTTATTCATGTACTTACTGAAAATGAAACAATACCGAAGACTATAGTGTTTTACAATTCCGGTGTTCTGCTTACATCGGCTGATTCAGCTTGTCTGGATGATTTGAAGCTGATGGAGAAAAACGGGGCAGAGATTTTATTATGCGGAACATGTGTAGATTACTATAATATAGGTGATAAAGTTTTGGCAGGAAAAATAAGTAATATGAGAACAATTGTAGAAAAAATGGAAGAAGCAAAAAAAATAATAAAACCGTAAATAAATATTGAAACTGTTTCCGAGGGTTTAAAGCTCTGTAGGAGGCAGTTTTTTATATCTTATGAAGGACAGGAGGTCCGGAGTATGAAAAATGAAGATATAGAAAATTTACTAAGTATAACCTACAAAATAGTATGCGAAGAAAACAGAGATATAGAACAGTTTGAGAATAAAGTAAAGAAAATGAAGGAAATCTTGGATATAAAAAGTGATATGCTTTTTCAAATAGAAAAGTTAAATGAAAAAATGACTGATTCATTAATAATAAAAAAGAAAGAATACTTCATAAAAAATATTGATGACTTTATGGGAATTCCTGCTTTAAGCCCGAAAATGAGGGTGTTTCTTACGGAAAAAATTGCCTTGGACTATAATATACAAAGAGAAATTCATAAAAAATAATAAAATTTATGAGGTATGTTGTTACGAATTTGACAAAATAATTGTTAAGGTAAATGAAAGTCTGGAAAATGAAAAAAAAGAGTATTTTGATCATTTCTTAAAATTACAGACAGAAATCGAAAGAGCAAAGACAAATTTATTTTTTGATGCAATGCTGATATCAGGTTTTTACCTGAGAAAAATAGCAGACTTTAGAGCAAATAATAAATTTTGAAATACGGGAAATAATATTATATAATATAAAAATATTGAAATTTTTACAAGTGAAAGGAGATAATCATGGGAGCATGGGGAGTAAGAGCATTGGACAGTGATGAAGGTCTGGATGTTTTGGATGAATTTACTGATTACAGCATAGAAAATGACAAAATAAAAATAGGGGATCTGATTGAGTATTTTATAGAAGCAGAACTCCTTCCGGAAAATCCTGATGAAAAAGATTTTCTTTATGACCAGACAGTAATGGTTTTGGCAGAACTTCTGGAAGAGTATAATGAAAAAGGAAAAATAATACTTGAGTATGAGGATGATGATGAGGAAGAAGTGGAAGCAGAAATAGCTGATGTATCATTTGATGAGAGTGATATAAATTATCTGACAGAACAGATTACAGATATATTAGAGCCAAAAGGGGAAATACATGAAACATACGAGCTTTGGGAAGATAGTGAGAGTTTTCAGGAATGGAAAGAGCATGTTTTATCTTTGTTGGAAACCTTAAAGAGTATAAAAGAAAATTTATAAAAAATTAAAATAAAAATTTGATAGATTAGAATATCAGAAAATATATTAGTGAAATTTATATTATAAAAAATGAGCCTATGGCTCATTTTTGTCTGTTGTATATAGAGTGATAAAGATTTTGATTTATATTATTAAACATTATTACAGAAAAAATAAAAGATCTTTATAAGTAGGCATTGGCCAGATATCTCTGTCTATTATTTTTTCCAGTGAATCACACGGCTCTCTCAGATCATTCAGTCCTTTTAGGAATCCGTCATGGGCAAATGTAAGCTGTTCAGAAACAGAATCAATTTTATGAAGGTCTGTAAGCTTATTTTCAAGACATGTTATTCCTGTTTTTATAACAGTAATATTTTCAAGCACTGTCTTTAGAAGACTTTCCTGTACTGTAGTCATTCCTGTGTAAATTTTAGATGTTTTGTCTATGTTATCAGCAAGAAGGGTAGCATACTTTATGGCTGCAGGTATGATATCCTTATTTGCAATTTCTATAAGAGTTTTTGATTCTATTGATAACTGTGTGACATATCTTTCGGCATATGCATTATAACGTGCCTCAAGTTCTGTTCTGCTTAGTATTTTCATTTCTTCGCATATTTTAGTAATATCTTCGTCAAGGAAAGTGGCAAGTGAATCACTTGCAGAGAGAATATTGCTCAGTCCTCTTTTTTCAGCTTCTTTGTGCCATTCCTCACTGTAGCCGTCTCCGTTGAATATAATTCTGTTATGTTTCTTATAAGCATCTGTGATAGTAGAGATAACAGTTTTTTCTATATCGTCTGAGCTTTCCAGCTTATCTGCATATTCAGACAGTATTTTTGATACTATTATATTTATCGAAGCAGCTGTGGTAGCAGGTGTAGAACTGGAACCGGGCATTCTGAATTCAAATTTATTTCCTGTGAATGCAAACGGTGATGTTCTGTTTCTGTCACCCGAATCAAGCGGAAGCTTCGGAAGGCTTTCTATTCCCATTTCCAGATTTTGTATGGCTTCACGAAGGCTGTCTTTATTCAATGCTACGAATTCCAATGCACTTGTAAGCGGGTCACCAAGGAATATCGAAATAATAGCCGGCGGTGCTTCATGTCCTCCAAGTCTGTGATCATTGGTAGCACTTGCTGTAGTAACTCTCAGCAGAGGATAATATCTGTCAACAGCTTCTATAACAGCTGATAAAAATAATAAAAACTGAAGATTTCTTTCGGGATTATCTCCCGGTTCAAGAAGGTTTTCGCCGTCATCTGTGGCAAGTGACCAGTTATTATGCTTTCCTGAGCCATTTACACCGGCAAACGGCTTTTCATGGAGGAGAGCAACTAAATCATGTCTTAAAGCGACTTTTTCAATAGTTTCCATAATAACCTGATTCTGGTCAGAAGCCTGATTGGCCAGACTGAATAAAGAGGCTATCTCAAACTGGTTAGGCGCTACTTCATTATGTCTTGTCTTTGAAGAAATACCGACTTTCCAAAGGTCTGCATCAAGGTCGCACATAAAGTTTATTACTTTTTCTTTGATTTTACCGAAGTAATGATCGCTCAGTTCCTGTCCTTTCGGGGCAGAAGCACCAAAAAGCGTTCTTCCTGTAAGGAGGAGATCTTCTCTTTTTTCAAAAAACTCTCTTTTAATTAAAAAGTATTCCTGCTCAACACCTAATGTACATACAACGTTTTTGGCAGTGGTGTTCCCAAGTGCTCTTAAGATTCTTAATGCATGTTTATTAACAGCTGACATGGATCTGAGTAACGGAACTTTTTTATCAAGAGCCTCGCCGTTATATGATATAAATGCAGTGGGTATATATAAAGTGGCACCGTTTTTATTTTCTTTGATGAAAGGCGGTGAACTGGTATCCCATACTGTATATCCTCTGGCTTCAAAGGTACTTCTCAGTCCTCCGTTAGGAAATGAAGATGCGTCAGGTTCGCCTTTTATGAGGTTTTTTCCTGAAAATCTGTAGATGATCTCTTCATCACTTGACGGATCAAGGAAAGAGTCGTGTTTTTCCGCAGTAAGCTCTGTAAGAGGCTGAAACCAGTGGCTGTAATGTGTTGCTCCTCTTTTTATCGCCCAGTCTTTCAGAGCATTGGCAATAACTTCGGCAGATTCAAGGGAAAGTTCTACTTCACCGGTCTGCGAAAGCTTAAATTCTTTAAAAACATCTTTTGGAACTCTTTTTTTCAGGTTTTTGTCAGTAAAAGCATTTTCCCCGAAGAGCTTCATTTTGTTTTCCATAGTTTCCATAAATGATTCCTCCAAATAATTTAAATTTCAGAGATTAGTAACTAAGATATTTTTGTTCGTATAATTACTTATAAGGTTTGTTATTATCTTTCGGGTTGTTACAACCCAGAGAACACCCGCTGATAATTTCGATAATTCTCTTTCCTCGTCAACTAAAATATCTGGTAATTTTAGTCCTAGCGCTTTCATTTTTTTAATCCCTAAATGATTATATTATATTTATGCCTTTCAAGTCAAGCATAAATTTTTTAAATGATTGAAAAGACTTGACATTAAAAAAAAAGTACTATAAATACTGATAAAAGTGACAAAAATTAAAAAAAATTTCTTTTTTCTGCTTCATAAAGAGAATAAATTTTTTATTTTCTGAAAAATATAGTAGAATATAAGAACAAATAAATTTCGAGTACCCTGACTATAGAAAATTACGGCTGGTCTGATTAAATAAAATTTATAATAATAAAGTATAAGGTTAATTAGTCAGATATAGATATAAATGTTATTATATACAAACAGCATATAGAATATGAAAAGTTTAGTCAAAGTACAAGTGACAGAATTGGAGGTGCTATGATTTGGAAAATAAAGGCTTTATGGAAAAATCATTGTTTGAGAGAGAATTTGAAAAAGATAACTGCGGGATGGGATTTATAGCTAATATAGATGGGGTAAAAACTAATAGGACTATAAAAGACGGAATAAAAATATTAATGGGATTAGAGCACAGGGGAGCTTCGGGATATGATTCCGAAACAGGAGACGGAGCAGGTCTGCTTTTTGAGATACCTGATGCATTTTTCAGAAGTGTATGCGATAATCTTCCGGAAGAAGGAGAATACGGAACAGGAAATGTATTTCTCCCGGTAAATCCTGATTATGCGGCAAAGATAAAAGAGACAGCAGAAAAAATAACAGAAGAAACAGGAGAAAGTGTGCTTTTCTGGAGAAAAGTTCCTGTAAACAAAGACGCGGTGGGAGTAGAAGCACAAAGAACTCTTCCTGAAATAGAACAGTTTTTTATAAAAAGAACAGGTTCATCAAAAGAGGATTTTGAAAAAAAATTATATATAATAAGAAAGAAAATTGAAAATAAGGTAAAAACTCTTGGAATAGACACTGGAGGATTTTATATTACAAAATTATCATCAAAGACTATTATATATAAAGGATTGATAAAACCTGACCAGATAGAGAAATTTTATCTGGATCTTCAGTCGGATAAGATGAAAAGTCAGTTTTGTCTGGTACATCAGAGATTCAGTACAAATACGTTTCCTAAATGGGAACTGGCACATCCTTTTCGTTTTTTGGCACATAACGGAGAGATAAATACAGTAAAGGGAAATGTAAACTGGATGGTATCAAGAGAACCGGCTTTGAGTTCGGAAGCTTATCCTGAAATAAAAGATCTTTTTCCTGTAAATGACCATTTATCAAGTGATTCCGCTAATTTGGATGCAGCACTGGAATTTTTACTTTTTTCCGGAAAAACGCTTGTAGAAGCTGTTTCAATACTGGTTCCCGCAGCATGGGAAAAAGATAATGAAATACCAGAAAAACTTAAAAATTTTTATGACTATTATTCAAGCCTTATGGAGCCGTGGGACGGTCCGGCGGCACTTGCAATGACAGACGGAAGATATATACTGGCAAAACTGGACAGAAATGGATTAAGACCGCTTAGATATCTTATAACAAATGATAATTATATAATAGCAGGTTCCGAAGTGGGGACTCTTCCCACAGAATTTTCAAATATAAAAGAGAGCGGGAGAGTACGTCCGGGTGAAATCCTTCTGGTAGATATGGCAGAAGGAAAGGTTCTGGATAAAGAGGAAACTCTGGAAAAAATTCTGAATAATACTGATTATACAGAATTACTTCAAAATAAAAAGAATGTGAAAAAAGAGCTGGAAAAATTTGAGTATACAGAGGAAAGCAAAGAAATTTCTTTGATTGAAGAACAGCTGAGAATTTTTGGCTATACACGTGAAGATCTGAGCATAATAATATCAGAGATGGCTTCAAGCGGTAACGAGCCTTTGGGATCAATGGGCAATGATGCTGCACTTGCGGTATTTTCAGAAAAACCGAGACTTTTATTTAATTATTTTAAACAGTTATTCGCACAGGTAACTAATCCGCCGATAGATTCCATCAGGGAAAAGTTCGTAATGTCACTTAGAAGTGAACTGGGAACTAAGGGTAATCTGCTTTTTAATACAGAGGAAAACAGCAGGACAATGGCATTTGAATCACCTGTCATTGATAATAAAACTCTGGATTTTATAAAAAATGAATGTATTGATACATTAGTAATAAAAGATATAATATTTGATAAAGAAAGTGAAACACTGGAAGGCAAACTGGACGAGATATTTATATCAGCAGAAAAAGATATAGATAACGGAAAAAAAGTGATTATTCTTTCTGATAAAAAAGCCGGAAAAGACAATATACCAATACCTTCTCTTATGGCAACGGCTGGTTTGCATCATTATCTGATAGAAAAAAAGAAGAGAAGCGGAATAGACATTATTATAGAAACAGGTGAAGCAAGAGAAATAATGCATTTTGCACTTCTTGTGGGATACGGGGCTTTATTGATAAATCCTTATCTTGCATTTGATTCAATAGATTACATGCTTGCTAAAAAACTGTATTTGCAGTCTGATAAGCAGGAATATGTAAAAAATATGATAAAGGCACTGGAAAAAGCTCTGTTAAAAACAATGGCAAAAATGGGTATTTCATCGGTGCAGAGTTACAGAGGAGCTCAGATATTCGAAGCACTGGGACTTTCGCAAAAGCTTATAGATAAATATTTCAAAGGAACAGTTTCCAGAATAGAAGGACTGGACATAGAAGCACTGGAAAAAGAAACAAGACTTCGCCATACAGAAGCTTTGAATGCTATAAAAAAACATACAGAGGTACTGGAAAATGACGGAGAATATCAATGGAGAAAAGACGGGGTAAAGCACATTCTTACTCCTGAAGCAATAGCTAAAATACAAGAGGCTACAAGCAGAAATGATTATAAAGCATATAAGGAGTTTTCCGGAATTATAAATGATCAGAGTAAAAAACTTCTTACAATAAGAGGTCTGTTCAAACTGAAAAAACAGACTCCGATATCTTTGGATGAAGTGGAGCCTGTGGAAGCTATAATGAAAAGATTCGTAACTGGAGCTATGTCTTATGGTTCCATATCAAAAGAAGCTCATGAAGCACTGGCAATGGCACTTAATGAAATAGGCGGAAGATCGAATTCCGGCGAGGGCGGAGAGCTTTCTGAAAGATTTAAAGACAACAGAAGAAGTGCTACAAAGCAGATTGCTTCTGGAAGATTCGGAGTGACTACATCATATCTGATAAATGCAGATGAACTTCAGATAAAAATGGCACAGGGTGCAAAGCCCGGAGAAGGCGGTCAGCTGCCGGGACATAAAGTAGATAAAGAAATAGGGAAAACAAGACATACAACGCCGGGAATAGGTCTAATATCACCGCCGCCGCATCATGATATATACTCAATAGAAGATTTGGCACAGCTGATATTTGATTTGAAAAATGTAAATCCCAAAGCAAGAATAAGTGTAAAATTGGTGTCTGAAGCAGGTGTAGGCGTAGTAGCTTCGGGAGTAGCAAAGGCTCATTCGGAAATGATACTGATTTCCGGGCATGACGGAGGAACAGGAGCGTCGCCGCTGTCGTCAATAAAACACGCAGGACTTCCGTGGGAACTTGGTCTTGCTGAGGCAAATCAGGTATTAAAAGAACATAAGCTTAGAAACAGAGTGGTTCTTCAGGTGGACGGAAAGCTGAAAACAGGAAGAGATGTCATATTCGGTGCTTTATTGGGAGCTGAAGAATTTGGTTTTGCGACAATGCCTCTTGTGGTGCTGGGCTGTATTATGATGAGGAAGTGTCACACGAATATGTGTCCTGTGGGAATTGCCACACAATCAGAAGAGCTTCGTGCAAAATTTGTAGGAAAATATAAAAATGTAATAACATATTTCAGATTTTTATCAGAGGAAATCAGGGAAATAATGGCTGAACTTGGAGTAAGAAAGCTGGAAGAACTAATAGGAAGAACAGATTTTCTTGAGGCAGATTATGAGAATGAAAACTGGAAATCAAGAAAAGTAGAGCTTTCAAAGATATTATATAAAAATGCTGATGACCATTCACCTAATATCTGTACAGAAAAGCAGGATTTTGGAATGGACAAAATAAAAGATCTGAAACTGATATCAGAAGCGGAAAAATCAATAGAAGCCGGAGAAAAAACAGAAATTCACGATACAATTACAAATGCAGACAGAAGTCTCGGAGCAATGCTCAGCGGAATAATAGCCAAAAAGTATGGTGAAGAAGGGCTTCCGGAAGATACAATAAAAATTAATCTGAAAGGTTATGCGGGACAGAGTTTCGGAGTATTCGGAATGAGCGGTATCACTATCGATCTGGAAGGCGAGTCTAATGACTATATAGGAAAAGGACTTTTCGGCGCAAAATTAATAGTAAGAAAGCCTAAAGATGCTGCTTATGACAGCACTAATAATATAATCGGAGGAAATGCAGTATTATACGGTGCAATAAAAGGAGAACTGTACCTTAACGGTGTGGCAGGCGAGAGATTCTGTGTAAGAAACTCGGGTGCTGTATCTGTAACAGAAGGTGTCGGGGATCACGGCTGTGAATATATGACAGGAGGAAGAGCAGTAATACTCGGAAGAGTAGGAAAGAATTTCGGAGCCGGAATGAGCGGCGGGATCGCGTATGTTTATGATGTACAGAATAAACTGGAAAAAAGACTGAATAAAGAAATGGTAGAAATATATAAGCCGGAGCCTGTATATGAAGCAGAAATAAAAAAATATGTGGAAAATCATTTTAAATATACACAAAGTGAAATTGCAAGAGAAATTTTATCAGACTGGGATAATTTGAAAAATAATTTTAAAGTGGTTGTATCACCAAAGTATAATGAATTGTTCCTGAAAGAGGTGATAAGCTAATGGGTAAAAGCGGCGGATTTTTGGAAACAAAAAGAGAAGAGAAAAAATTAAGGGATTTAGGTGAAAGAACACAGGATTTTAGAGATATAAATATACATATGAAGGATGAGTATGTAAAATCACAGGCAGCGAGATGTATGGACTGTGGAATACCCTTCTGTCATATGGCGTGTCCTGTGGATAATATATGTCCTGAATGGCAGGATCTGGTTTATACTAATGAATGGGAAAGAGCATTGGAAGTCCTGCATTCTACAAATAATTTTCCTGAATTTACAGGAAGTGTGTGTCCTGCTCCTTGTGAGGGAAGCTGTACACTTGGAATTAATGATGATCCTGTAACAATAAAAAATATAGAACTTGCTATAGTAGAAAAAGGTTTTGAAAACGGGTGGATAAAGCCTAAAAAAGCAGACTTTGCAACCGGGAAGAAAACGGCAGTAATAGGAAGCGGACCCGCAGGACTTTCTGCGGCACAGAATCTCGTGCGTATGGGACATGAAGTAACTGTTTTCGAAAAAGATGAGTGCGGCGGAGGACTTTTGAGATTCGGGATACCGGATTTTAAGCTTGAAAAATGGATTGTGGAAAGAAGAATAAAACAGCTGGAAGATGAAGGTGTTGTGTTCAGATATAATGTAGAAGCAGGAAAAGATATAAGTATAGAAGAACTAAACAGTAAATTTGATGCGGTAGTTCTGGCATGCGGTTCGAAAAATCCGAGAGATCTCGGGATAAAAGGACGGGATTTAAAAGGAATATATTATGCTATGGATTTTCTTACACAGCAGAACAGAAAAAATCAGGGAATAAATATAGAAAAAGAAATAATCAATGCTGCTGGGAAAAAAGTACTGGTAATCGGAGGCGGAGATACAGGAGCAGACTGTGTGGGGACTTCTGTAAGACAAGGGGCCGAAAAGATAACACAGATAGAAATAATGGATAAGCCGCCCGTGAGCAGGGATGAGACTAATCCATGGCCGCAGTATCCTCTTGTATTAAAGATTTCTACTTCTCATAAAGATGCAGAATATAAATACGGTAATGATCCGAGAGAGTGGAATATATTGACCAAGGAATTTATAGATGACGGGAATGGCAACGTAATAGGGCTGAAAGCAGCAAAGGCCGAAAGTTTTACTGATGAAAACGGAAGACTTGGCTTTAGAGAGATAGAGGGCAGTGAATTTATCATAGAAGCGGATATAGTTTTTTTGGCAATCGGGTTTACACATCCTGTACATGAGGGGCTGATAAAGAATCTCGGATTACAGCTGGATCAGCGTGGAAATGTACAAGCTTTTGATACAGACTTCAAAACGAATATAGATAAATATTTTGCAGCGGGTGATGTGAGACGCGGGCAGTCATTAGTAGTATGGGCTATAAAAGAAGGACGGGAAGCAGCTAAGGCAGTAGACAAATATTTATTGGAAATTTAAGTTTCAGAATAAAAAGATACAGTGGTAAATTAATTGAGACAGATTTTTCTACAGGGTAAGATTTTACTTAGTATAAAAAGATTTGTAGAATCTAGTTTTGTTTTCAGGAAACTGAAAGTAAGGATTTGGATAAAAAAAGACAGCATCTGAGTATGTGGTGATCAAAATCTTGGCTAGAAATATAAACGGACGGACTTTGTCTGAAAATTGAAACATTAAAATACATAATAAGACTTGGAACTTAGAATCCAGGTCTTATTTTTTTATAGAGAGATAATCTTGAATATTATGCAATATTCCAAATATAAAGAATAAAGGAACTAAAACAATAATGTTTTCGGGGTAGAATGACTATGTTCAAATAATAAAAATATTTATCTTGGAGAATATAATGCGGAGAAAAGATAATATATTAAAATAGATACTTATAATCGTATTTTATCTTTATAAATCATCACTTCTTATTACAATTAAATGATTCTGGAAATTCTAAATTTTCTGTAAAAAATTTATTCATAAAATTATCGGGCATTTTTTCAAATAGTAAGCAAACTTAGTATAGAAGTATTTTTTAGAATATGTATTCTAATTTATTTTTAATTTTTCTATAAATTTTAATTTGTTTTCAAGTAGAATAACCAGCTGAAAATTCAGAATAAAAATTATTTGAAATATAAATAAGAAACATAAATAAAGAAAAAAATTAAAAATAAATCTATTTTGTACTGAAAATAAAAAAGGGATAATTATTTATCTTTTTATATAATAGTTTTTTCCTGATATTTAGTATAATAAAATGAAAATTTATATATAAAATTAACATATTAATTAATTGTTAAGGGTATTGATATTAACGAAAAATAGGAATACAATAAATTATAAGACAAATTTTCTGAGGTTAATTTGTAATTGCAAATAAAGAAGGAGTAAAAAGAGATGTTTAAAAATAAAAAGTTGTTAATGTTTTTAGCATTAAATTCATTAGTTGGTGCCACAGCAGCAGCAGGGAGCAGTAATGAATTTAATAAATATGAAAACATGTACAAAAGAATGACGAAAAATCTTGATAAGAATACATCGAATAATAAGAATTACAAAGTACTGGAAAAAGTATTAAACCAAAGAAATAAAGAACTAAAAGATTTGTATTTACAAAGTGACTATATTGTAAAGCCCGAATATCTGGAATGGCAGATATTTTTTTCAGGTTTCTATAATGTAAAGGACAGAAAAGGAGAAAAGGATGTAAATAAACTACCGACTCCTTCTACTTCCGGCACAATAGACGTAAGTATAAGCATGCCGAATGTGGTAATAAATAATAGTGATATAAATATAAGCGGCGTATCTGTGGGATCACCTGAGGTAAATGTAAATAAAAAAATGGCGTCTGTCCCTGAGGTAAGCTATAGTAATAATGTAACAGTACCTGAGTTTGTTATACCGGAATTTCCGGATGTGACGATTGCTCAGCCTACAGCTTTATACACTCCTGGAGCTTTGAGCAGTAGTTTTGGGCTGAAGGATGACACTTTTTATAGACAAGGTCTGAGAATTCAAAATTATAATCTGGAAAGCGGTACTTTCACATTTAATACAAGTAAGGCATCCACAACAGTTTCCAATACTACCGGTAGTTTCAGTAATGCTGTAGGAACTATAGATCCTACAGGAATAGCTAATGCATCATTAAATCAGCCGGCTGTGTTACCAACATCAGATTCCGGTTCTATAGCAAGTTTTGGATCACCGATAATAGTTTCTACATCATCACCTAATATAAGAATAGGAAAAGATGTAACTATAAATCTGACTTCTTCAGTTTACATGGAGCAGTACAGTACATTGATGTTACAGCAGGCATTAAGTCCAAACCGTGCAGCACTAAATGCTGATACTGACTATGCTTATGGCGGCTCAATGGCATATCCGGATTCTGCGGCAAATGTGCCGTTTTCTATATTTAGAAACAGCGGGACTATTCATATGTTCGGAAATTATGCTATAGCAGGAGCATTAGATACTAAAGATAATCAAAACGGAAACCGGACTGATTATTTACTTGTAAATGATGGTACGATCATAGGAGAGTATACAGATTCAAGCAGTAAAAATCAAATTGGTCTTGCATTTCAGGGTTTGGCAGCTCCGGGAACTAAAGGTGAAAGATATATTATTGGAAATGATGGAAAAATGGAGTTTAGAGCTCCGAATTCAATGGCATTTTATATGTCCGGTGTAGTTTTAGGAAAATATCAGACAGCATATAACAGAGGCAGTATTGATATGTATGGTTCGGGCAGCTATGGACTAAGATTGAAAAATGCAGGTTTGAATAATTATGGTATTGACAATTCAAATCAAAAAATTCTGCTTGAAAGTCCTGCAAATATGCATGGCGATAAAAGTATAGGGGTATATTACACTGGTCGTGGGATAAAAGCTGAGGATTCAATATTTAAAGTAACTGTTGGAATGGAAAAAAACAGTTATGGAGGAAATATAAGCGGTAATGATCCGAATTATGTAGAAAATTCAGTCGGTATGTACATATTTCCATATCGTCTGAGTACAACATCAAGGAGTATTTTTAGGGATTATGATGTAAAATTTGGTGATTATGCTAAAAACAGCGTTATGTTTCTAAATGATGGATCAGAAAACGGATATTATATGCCGGATAAAAAATTTACTAACCCGGCATTAGTGGAAGTTTATATGGATAATTCTATAGTTAAATCAATTGATGTGGATACAGGATCAAACAATGTAGTCTTCTATAATGCAGGTGTAATAATTAACTCTTCTTATGTAGATGTTCCTATTTTATATATAAAACCAGATATAAATATCGGTACGGCAAGTAAGTCGGTAGATGGTACATTAGCTTTATATAATATAGCCGGTATAGCCCATCTGGGTGGAAATATAGAAACATACGGAGAGTATTCACATGGAATATATAATGGTGTAGCTGTAAGAACAGTCAGCGGTATTCAAAAAGCAGGATCAACACTTGATAATACAATAGACGGGGAGTCGAAATCACTGTCAATAATCACTCATGGTGCTAATTCAGCTGTTTTGTATAATAAAGAATCTCAGGTTGATTTTGGTGTTAGTATGAAAAAGTGGACACAAAAATCTTGATTGTGTAAACTAATTGAGAGAAGGCAGGTGTCCGAAATGA